>DASYRA010000052.1:0-16788 GCA_036004845.1 Candidatus Limnocylindria bacterium | reverse complement strand
GGCCGCCTGCACGCTGCAGGGCTCGGCCAGCCCCAGCGCGAGCCCATCTCTCAGCGGTTCCGCAGGCGCCTCCCCATCCGCCTCGGCACGGCCAAGCGCGACCGCCGAGCCGAGCCCGAGCGACAGCGGGCGTCTGACCCTGCCCGAGCCGAGCGAAAGCGATGCGACCATCCCGATCAGCTACACGGTCACCGTCGAGGTGGCGGCCGGTGCCTCCGGCCGGCTGCTCGTCGTCGTCACCAATCTCGGCGCGGAGATGGTGCCGGAGCTGGTCCTGCGCTGGCCGACGGAGGTCCGCGACACGATCTTCCTGGCCCCGTTCCTGCCATCCCAGCAGCGCATCCGGGAGGGCGGCGACCCGCTGATCCAGAACTGGACGAAGTGGGTTGACGGGCCGGGCGAGCACGGCGAGCCAGCGGGTACAACCTCGCTCGGCTGGGGACCGCTGCTGCGCGGAGGAACCCTGACCATCCCGATCCTGGCCACGCGCGTCGCTCCCGGGCCGATCTCCTTCGACTTGCAGATCCTCAACGGCGAGAAGGTGCTGCTGAGCGACGGCGTCCCCGCCTGGCTGCATGTCGACGTCCCGTGACCCGGGCCATCCTCCCCGCCTGGACCGATCTCGATCCCGCCCTCCACGCGCGACTGGGAGCGGTGATCGACCCCGACCGCAAGGTGCTGGCCGCGCTCGAGCGCATCGTGCCGCTGGCCGGCAAGCGGATCGCCGACGTGGGAACCGGGATCGGTCACTACCCGATGCTGCTGGCGAAGCGCACGGGACGCACCTACGGGGTCGAGTCGGATCCGGCGCTCCTCGACGTGGCGCGCCAGCGGGCCAGCGCGGCGCACCAGCCCAACCTGAGGATCGTGGAGGGCGGGCTCGACGGCATCCCGCTGCGCGACGAGGCAGTGGACGTCGTCCTGTGCGGCCTGATCGAGCCGAACGACGCGTCGCTGCCCGGCATCGCCGAGCTGCTCCGCGTTCTGCGCCCCGGCGGCCGGCTGGTGATCATCGGCTATTACGGGCGGGATCAGGTCGCCAGCCTGCTGGATCCCGAGGTGGTGGCCCACGCGTTCGATGCGAGCCAGCGGCGAACCGGATGGTGGCTCCGCCACGGATTCAAGATCAAGGTCGTCCACAGCCGCCTCGACATCTCGGATCCTGTCACTGCCATGGAGCTCCTGCCGCGCCTGTACGGGGACCGCGGGCTGGCTTTCCTGATGGCGCCCCACCCCCGGTTCCTGACCCTGAAGCTGGGCCTCTTCCACCGGCTCAAGCGATGACGGAAATGCCTTGCGGGCGGCGGATGCGCCCTCTATGCTTCGCGCCGTCGAAGGCCAGGCTCTTCTCCCCCCGGAGCCTGGCCTTTGGCATGTCTGCCTGCTTCGAGCGGGGTGCGATAATGGCCAACCTCCCGGAGGGCCGAAGGGCGAGATGACGACCACCACCCCCCGCATGAAGATCACCTACGCCACCCTGTCGGCGGATAACGAGGAGCTGCAGGCAGCCTTCGACGCTGCTGTCGAGCGCGTCCGCGGCGAGCTGGGCCGCTCGTACCCGATGCTTATCGGAGGTGAGCAGCGCAGCGGGACGACCGAGTTCGAGGACCGATCGCCGATCGACGCCGCCATCGTCGTGTCGCGCTTCCCGGTCGGCAGCCGCCAGGACGTGCGAGACGCCATCGCTGCGGCGCGTGCCGCCTTCCCAGGCTGGCGCGACCTCGGCTGGCGGAAGCGGCTGGAGCTGATCCGTCGGGCCGCCGACCTGATCAGCGAGCGGCAGTTCGAATACGCGGCACTCATGTCGTTTGAGGTCGGCAAGAACCGGCTCGAGGCGCTCGGTGACGTCGAGGAGACCGCCGACCTGCTGCGCTACTACAGCGACGGGATGGAGAAGGCGAACGGCTTCGTGCAGCCGATGGGCTCGCTCTCCCCGGCCGAGCACACCCGCTCGATCCTCAAGCCCCACGGCGTGTGGGGCGTGATCAGCCCCTTCAACTTCCCGATGGCGCTCTGCGGCGGTCCCGCCGCCGGCGCCCTCATCGCCGGCAATACGGTCGTCATCAAGCCCAGCTCGGACGCGCCGCTGATGGCCTACAAGTTCTGCGAGGCGCTGCGCGACGCCGGCATCCAGCCGGGCGTCTTCAACCTGGTGACCGGCCCGGGCGAGACGGTCGGCGCAGAGCTGGAGGAGAACCCGGACCTCGACGGGATGGTCTTCACCGGCAGCTACGAGGTCGGGATGCGGCTCTACACCGGCTTCACCCGGGACTACCCACGGCCGATCATCACCGAGATGGGCGGCAAGAACCCGTCGATCGTGACCTCGTCGGCCGACCTGGACGAGGCCGCGGAGGGCGTCATGCGCTCCGCCTTCGGCTTCGACGGCCAGAAATGCAGTGCCAACAGCCGGGTCTACGTGGAGCGCTCGGTGTCGCGCCCGTTCCTCGACAAGCTGGTGGAGAAGGCCAGGGCCATTCGAGTCGGCGACCCCACTCGGCGCGAGACCTGGATGGGCCCGGTCATCAACGAACGCGCCCTGGCCAAGTTCACCGGGGCGGTTGCCGAGGCGAAGGCGGACGGCGGCCGAATCGAGGTCGGCGGCGAGGTGCTGCGCGACGACGCCACCGAACGCGGGTACTTCCCGATGCCGACCGTCGTCAGCGGCCTGCCGACGAGCCATCGGCTCTTCCGCGACGAGCTGTTCGTCCCATTCATCGTGGTCGGCGACGTCGACTCGCTGGACGAGGCACTGCAGCTCTCGAACGCGACCGCCTACGGCCTCACCGCGGGCATCTTCAGCCACGACGACGAGCAGATCCGCCGCTTCCTGGACACGATCCAGGCGGGCGTGGTGTACGTCAATCGCCGCGCCGGGGCGACGACCGGGGCGTGGCCGGGGATCCAGTCGTTCGGCGGCTGGAAGGGCTCGGGCTCATCGGGCAAGAGCGGGCTTGGCCCGTACTACGTCCAGCAGTTCCTGCGCGAGCAGTCGCAGACCGTGATGGGCCAGGAGCCGCCGCCCGCATGACGACCGATGAGCTCGCGCTGGAGCCGGTCGTCGATCCGAGCGGCTGGTTCAGCGTCCAGCTCCGGTACGCCTACCTCATCGACGGGTCGCCGATCATGGTCGAGGACCGGGTGGTGCTGGTCGACGGGGTGGACGAGGAGACCGCCCTCGGCCGCGCCATCGAGATCGCCGAGGAATACGAGGACGAGTTCGAGACCGATGCCGGCGAGAACGGAGTGATCCGCTTCGAGGGGATCGTGGCGCTCAAGGAGCTCGACGATCCGCCGGCCGCCGGCGCGGAGGTCTGGCATGAGTTCATGGGGGCGCCCGGCATCGAGCCTGACGCCGATGAGGAGCCGCTCCCCGACCTGCGTCCGGTCGAGATGGCCTTTCCCCGCGCGCACGACGACTGATGCCCTGGCGGCGCGTCGCCTATCGCGCGATCCGACCGCTCCTCTTTCGCTTCGACTCTGAAGGCATTCACCACGTCACCCTCTCCACCCTGCGTCTCGTCGGCTCGAGCAGGGCAGGGCGTGGAATGGCCGGGATGGCCGGCGGCGCCTCGCTCGACGGGGCCGATCACGTCGTGGCGGGCCTTCGCTTCCGCAGCCGGGTCGGCCTGGGCGCAGGCTTCGACAAGGACGCCGTCGCGCTGCGCGGCTGGGCCGCACTCGGCCTCGGGTTCGCCGAGGTCGGGACGGTCACGCCGCTCCCCCAGGCGGGGAACCCGCGGCCGCGCCTCTTCCGACTCCCCGACGACCGGGCGCTCATCAACCGGATGGGCTTCAACAACGCCGGGGCGAAGGCGGTCGCGCGCCACCTGGCCGCGGCGCGCCGACGGCTGCCGCGTGACTTCGTGGTGGGCGTCAACATCGGTCCCAATGCGAGCACGGCAGCCGAGGACACCATTCGCGACTACCTCGCCGTCCAGCAACGGCTCGCTCCGCATGCCGACTACTGGGCGGTCAACGTCTCGTCGCCGAACACACCGGGGCTGCGTGCCCTCCAGACACCGAGGCAGCTGCGTGCATTGCTCGACGCGCTGGCCGACGCGGGCCAGAAGCTAGGCCCCGCGCGGCCGATCTTCGTCAAGCTCGCTCCGGACATGCTCCCCGGTGAGATGGAGGCTGTCCTCGCGGCGGTGCTGAGGACCCGGGCGAAAGGCGTGATCCTCGCCAACACCACGATCTCCCGCGATCGGCTGGCATCAGGCCCGGAGCTCGCGGCCGAGGCCGGAGGCCTCTCTGGCGCTCCGCTCCTGACCGTGACGCGGGGCCTCGTGCGCCGCGCCCGGAACCTGGTCGGAGACCGGTTGGCGATCATCGCCTCGGGCGGAATCGGCTCCGGCCAGGACGCCGCCATGCTCATCGCAGCCGGCGCCGACCTCGTGCAGCTGTGGAGCGGCCTCGTCTACGCCGGGCCGGGGCTGGTCGGCGAGGCGACGAAAGCCGCACGGCCTGCTGCGGGCGGGCTGATACGATAGCGACCCATCTAGCCAGGGGCGCGGGCAGGACGCGCCGCTCCGGTCGGAGTTTTGGTACCGATGACCCTCGAGACCACTCCCTCGGCGGCTGCCCGCTTGACGGCGCCGCACATCGTCACTGAGCTGCCGGGACCGCGTGCCCAGGCCCTCATCGCACGGGACGAAGCGGTCGTCAGCCCCAGCCTGACGCGCGCCTACCCGCTGGTCGCCGAGACTGGCGACGGGTACGTCGTCACCGATGTCGACGGCAACCGCTTCCTGGACTTCGCTGCCGGCATCGCGGTCTGCTCGACCGGACATCGCCACCCCAAGGTCGTCGAGGCGATCAAGGCCCAGGCGGATCGGCTGATCCACATCGCCGCCACCGACTTCTACGAGCCGCGGTACCTGGAGCTGATCGAGCACCTGGCGCGAATCGCGCCATTCGAGGAGCGGGCGCGCGTCTTCCTCACCAACTCGGGCACCGAGGCGGTGGAGGGCGCCATCAAGCTGGCGCGCCACCACACCCGTCGCCCGGGGCTGATCGCGTTCGAGGGCGCCTTCCACGGTCGCACCATGGGCGCCCTCTCGCTGACCAACAGCAAGATCAGGCAGCGCGCCGGCTTCGGCCCGCTGCTGCCGATGGTCTACCACGCGCCCTATCCCCGCATCCGCAGCTGGAAGGAGGGGAGCGGCGGCGACGGCAGCGCCGAGCTGGAGGTCCTGCGACGCAGCGTCCTGGGCCGCCTGATCGCGCCCGATGACGTGGCCGCCATCGTCATCGAGCCGATCCAGGGCGAGGGCGGCTACTTCCCGGCGCCGCCCGCGTTCCTACGCGGCCTGCGCGAGCTGTGCGACGAGCACGGGATCCTCCTCGTCGCTGACGAGGTGCAGTCCGGCATGGGCCGCACCGGCCGCTGGTGGGCGATCCAGGATGCCGGCGTGGAGCCGGACATCGTGACCACCGCCAAGGGGATCGCCTCCGGGATGCCGCTGGGCGCCTTCATCGCCCGCGACTCGATCATGACGTGGCCGGCCGGAGCCCATGGCTCGACGTTCGCCGGCAACCCGGTCTGCGCCGCCGCGGGCAAGGCCACCATGGACCTGATCGAAGGCGGGCTGATGGAGAACGCCGCCCGGATGGGTGCGCGACTGCGGTCAGGGATCGAGAAGGTCGCCTCTGAGCACGGTGGCGTACGGGACATCCGTGGCGTGGGCCTGATGTTGGGAATCGAGTTCGCCAGCCACGAAGCGGCCAACGCGGTCCAGCTGGCGGCCTTCGAGCGCGGCCTGCTCGTCCTCGAATGTGGCGAGGCGACGATCCGGATGTGCCCCCCGCTGATCGTGGACGAGGAGGCGGTCGACGGCGCGATTCGCGTCTTCGGCGAGGCCATCGACGCTGCGGCGACGCCGGTCAAGGGGATGCAAGAGACCGGGGGCTAGCCTCGGCGGCATGTCGTCGAAGGTCGTCACCCTGCGCGAGGCGGTCGCCGCCCACGTCCACGACGGTGACATCCTCGCGATCGAGGGCTTCACCCACCTCATCAGCTTCGCCGCCGCGCACGAGGTCATTCGCCAGGGACGCCGGGGCCTCACCCTGGCACGGCTGACGCCGGACCTCGTCTATGACCAGATGGTGGGTGCGGGGTGCGCCGCCAGGCTGATCTTCTCCTGGCTCGGCAACCCCGGGGTTGGGTCGCTCCACGCCATCCGGCGTGCGATCGAGGCCGAGCGGCTCGAGATCGAGGAGTACAGCCACCACGGCATGGTGGCTCGCTACGCCGCTGGGGCGAGCCGGCTGCCCTTCTTCCCGCTGCGCTCGTACGACGGCAGCGACCTGCCGGCCGCCAACCCGCTGATCCGTCGCGTTGCCTCGCCCTATGACGGGGAGGAGATCGCGGTCGTCCCGCCGCTCAACCCCGACGTCACCATCATCCACGCCCAACGGGCCGACGCGGACGGCAACGTCCAGGCCTGGGGCATCGTGGGGGTCCAGCGCGAGGCGGCGCTGGCCGCCCGCCACGTGATCGCCGTGGTCGAGGAGCTGGTCGACGCGACGGTCATCCGAGACGACCCCGATCGCACGCTCCTGCCGGGGACGGTGGTGGATGCGGTCTGCGTGGAGCCCTTCGGGGCGCACCCCTCCTTTGCGCAGGGGCACTACGACCGCGACAACGCCTTCTACCGGGACTGGGATGCGATCAGCCGCGAACCTGCGCGACTCGACGCCTGGCTCGACGAGTGGGTACTGGGCCTGGACGGCCGAGCCGCCTACGCCGCCCTCCTCGGACCCGAGGCGCTCGCCGCGCTGCGCCCCCAGCCGCGCCCTTCGGGGAGCGTCGACTACGGGAGCTACCGGTGACTGCCGCCACGCCCGAAGAGCTGATGATCGCCGCGGCCGCCGCCGAGCTGGCCGGGGTGCGCACCGTCTTCGTCGGGATCGGCCTGCCGAACGCCGCCGCCAACCTCGCCCGCCGGTCGGTGGCACCCGACCTGGAGCTGATCTACGAGTCGGGCGTGGTCGGGGCCCGGCCGACACGCCTCCCCGACAGCATCGGTGACCCTGCCCTCGTCTCTGGGGCGGCTGCCACCATCAGCATGCGCGACCTGTTCGGCGGCTTTCTGCAGGGCGGCCGGATCGAAGTGGGGATGCTCGGCGCCGCCCAGATCGACCGCTGGGGCAACCTGAACACCACCGTCATCGGCCCATACGATCGCCCGCACGTGCGCCTGCCCGGCTCCGGCGGAGCGTGCGAGATCGCGCTCAACGCGCGGCGCGTGATCGTGGTCATGGACCAGTCGAGCCGCTCGTTCGTCGAGCGCGTCGACTTCGTCACCTCCCCCGGCCACCGTCGGCCAGACGGCAGCGGAGGGCGTCCGGCATGGGCAGGTGCGGGACCGACGGCCGTCGTCACCCAGCTCGGCGTCTACCACTTCGGCGCCGATGGCGAGATGGAGCTGGTCGGGCTGCACGCCGGCGTGGACGAGGGGACCGTTGACGCCGGGACGGGCTGGCCGATGCGCCGCGCGCGACCGGTCGCGGCACTGGAAGGACCGTCGCCGGAACGCCTCGAGACGATCCGGAGGCTGGTCGGCTAGTTCAACAGGTCGGAGAGGCTGGTCGGCAGGAAGCCGCGGTCGCGGAGGCCGGGGATCATGATCGCCAGCGCGTCGAGCGTCTCGTAGCCGCCCAGGTGCATCAGCACGATCGACCCGTCACGGGCGTTGCTCACCACCTTGGTGGCGATCTGCTGGGCGGTCGGGCCGCCGTCGGCGATCGGCTTCCAGTCGATCGTGTCGATGTCCCACATGAACGTCTTGGTGTAGCCAACCGATGCCGCGGCGTCGCGCACCGCCTGGTTCACCGCGCCATACGGCGGGCGCCAGTACGGGACCGGCGCCTGTCCCGAGAACTGCTCCAGGATGGCGGCGGCATCGGTCAGCTCCCTGCGGATGAAGTCGGCCGTGGGAGTGATGCCGGTGCACGGGGCGGCGCTGGGCGAGCCTCCCCCGCCAGCGACGAGGTTGCAGTGGTGCATGGTGTGGTTGCCGATCTCGAACAGCTCCGGGTGTGCCCTGATCACGGCCATCACCTGCTGTCCCTGCGTCGTCTGCGCCATCGCGCCGGTCGGGAAGATCGTGGCGCAGACGTGGTTGGCGATGAGCAGGTTCAGGATGTCGAGGCCAGGGTCGAGGCGCCCACCCATGTCGAGGGTGAGAGCCACGCCATGCCCGGCGTTCGGGACCGTGGCGAAGGTCTGCTGCGCGCCGGCCGCCACGCGGTCGCCCGCCCGGCAGCCGCTCGGGGCTGGCGTGGGCGCGAGCGTGGGCGTCACCGTGGGCAGCGGAGTCGTCCCGGGGTCACCGGCCACGACCAGGACCCAACCGGCCTGCAGGGTGTTCGGGTCGGTGACCAGCGAGGGATGGGAGGCGGCGTTCCACGCCTGCAGCTGGGCCACGCTGGTGCCCCACGCGCGGGCTATCGACGACAGGGTGTCGCCGGCTCGGACGGTGTAGGTCGTGCCGATCGCGATCGACGCTGACGGTGACGCGGCGTCGCTTTCGTCCGGCGTGGTGGTGCCGAAGGGGGTCTCGTTCGGCGATGGCCGCCCGCTGGCGCTGACGCCCGGGCTCGGACTGCCGGCTGGGGCGCACGCGGTCAGCAGCAGAAGGACCGCCGCGGCAGCGGCTGCGCGACGGCTGGTCATGGGGATCAATTGGGGTGGTAGCGCAGGTCGTCGCGGCTGATCGGGGGCATCGCCCCTTCGGCCAGGAGGCGCGCCTCGCGGCGCAGGAGGTTGAGCTCGGCCTCCAGGCGGCTCGCACCGTCGGGCAGCTCCAGCAGGTGCTGCTTGCGGTTCAGCTCGATCTGCAGCACGCCGGCCACCGCATAGCTGGCGGCCAGCGGGTCGTCCGGGAGCTGGATCGGCTTGAGGACCTCGTCGAGTGAGGCGGCCACGTCGGTGATCTCCTGCGATTCTCGGCCTACAGACGCAGCCGAGGCCACGAAGCGTTTCACGGTGTCCAGGTATGCATCCAGCGCCGCCTGCACCTCTGGGAGCAGCCGGACGGCGGTGTCGGCATCTCCGATCGACTCGGGCAGCGGTTCGACCTCGATCAGGGCGTAGGGACCGGACCGATCCACCGCGCCCAGGGTCACCCGCTGGGCGCCGACCACCACCAGAGCCCAGCGCCCATCCGCGAACTGCTCCGCTCGCCGTACCTCGGCGACCGTCCCCACCGAGCCTGCCGGCGCGTCGTCGTCAGCGCCGTTGCCCACTACGAAGCGGCCGCCGAACGGCGAGCCATCGGCCAGGAGGTCGCGGGTCATGGCCCGATAGCGCTCCTCGAAGATGTGCAGCGGGAGCGGCAGGTGCGGAAAGAGGACGACGTGGAGCGGGAAGTACGGCAGGCGCATGGCCGGCCGATGGTGGCACGCGGTGGGTGTTCGCGCAAAGGCGCGCGCCGTATGCTGCAGCTCGTGCGGCGCCTGAGCCGGATTCTCGCCCTGACCTTGGCCGTCCTGGTCCTTGCTCCCGCCTCGCCAGCGGCAGCCGCGGGGCCGCTGGCCGAGGAGCAGGCTCAGCAGGTGCGCGACTTCATCGGCAGCGCCCTCGACGAGCTCGGCATCCCCGGGGCGGCGGTGGTGGTCGTCGACCGCGACGGGATCGTCTTCGCCGAGGGATTCGGCACTGCGGGTGACGACGGCACGCCGGTGACGCCGCAGACGCCGTTTCACGTCGCCTCGCTGAGCAAGCAGCTGACGTCAATCGCGGTCATGCAGCTGATCGGCTCCGGCGACCTCAGCCTGGACGCCACGATCCACAGCTACATCGACTGGTTCGGAGGGGCGGGATCCGACACGGCGAAGATCACGGTCCGCGACCTCCTGGCGCACACCAGCGGCTGGTCGACCGAGCAGGGGCTCACTAACCGCCTCGACGAGTCGAACACCGACCGGACAATCGAGGACAACGTGAGGCGCCTTGCCGCCGAACCACTCAAGCATCCGATCGGCCAGTTCGAATACTCCAACGCGAACTTCGACACGTTGGGGTACCTGGTCGCCGTCGTGTCCGCGGGCTCGTACGAGGAGTACATGACCGGGCACGTGCTCGCGCCGCTGCAGATGACCCACACCCACCTGTCGGAGGCCGAGGCCCGCGCCGACGGCCTGGCCCAGGGCCACTACCGCTTCTTTGGGGTCCCGATCTCCTACGACATCCCCTTCGTGCGCGGAAGCTTGCCGTCGAGCTTCATCGCGGCCAGCGCCGAGGACCTGGGACATGTCCTGATCGCCCATCTCAACGACGGCATCTACGAGGGCGAGGAGGTCCTCGACGCCTCGTCCATGGCGGCGCTGCGCCAGCCTCTCACCAATCCGGACCCATGGAATGGATATGGCTGGGGCTGGTGGAGCTACCCCTTCTGGGACGCCGGCGAGCTCAAGGTCGGGGCTGAGGGTCCGAGCTACGACGTACCGGTGATCCTCGAGCACACCGGTGGGCACGCCACCTATGCATCCGCCATGCTGCTGCTCGCCGATGAGGGGATTGGTGTGGTCGTGCTGATGAACCTGCAAGACGACTTCGCGTCGTCCAGGTTTTATCAGCTCCACAAAGGTGTCGCGATGATCCTGCTTGGTCGTGATGCGCCGGCGCTGGTCTCGTACGACGACCCGCTCGGCCAGTATGGCCGAGTCATCGGCATCGCCTGGGTGCTGGTCGTCGCCGCATTGGTTGCGTGGTCAGTGCGTCGCTACCGACGATGGCGTCGCGATCCAGGCTCGACGCCGCGTGGGCGCTGGGCGGTCGTTCGTCGGATGGTGCTGCCGCTTCTCGTCGATGCGGCTCTGCTGGCCGGCTTCTGGTTGCTGCTGTCGACCCGCAGCGAGATCAGCGGCCCCGCTGTCGCACGCCTGCTTCGGCTGTCGCCCGACATCGGCCTCGTCGTGGTGCTGGTCTCGACTATCGCCCTTGGCTGGGCAGTGATCGGCACGATCTGGACCTTCCGCCTGTTGCGACGAGGGGTGACCGGCACCGAATCCGTCAGGACGTCGCCAGGCGCTCCGTGACGCGTGCCGCGTGCGGCGCGGCACCCAGCTGCTGATACGCTGCGAGCGCCGCCCGCAGCAGCGCGGGCCGCTCCGCCTCGACGGCCTCCGCCAGCGCCTCGCGGGTGCGGGCTGCTTCGAAGACATCCGGCAGCCGCTCGAGCGCGGCCAGCGCGGATCTGACCATCGCCACACCCTCGTCGACCTCCCCTGCCGCGATCCTACTGCGGCCCGCGCCGCGCAGGGCAAGTGCGTCGAGGGCGGGCGAGCCGGCCCGCAGATCGCCGAGGTCGGCAGCCAGCTGGCCAAGTGCCGTCCAATCCTGGAGGGCCTCCAGCGCCAGCAGGGCCGCGCGGGCCGCGTCGTGCTGACGCCATCGCGGCGCCTGCCGCATCACCGTCTGGGCGAGCGCCAGCCCATCGGCCGGTCGGCCGATGGCGACGAGCCCCTGGGCGCGCAACCCCTCGATCGGGCCGGGTCGTGCCTCGAACGGCCGTGGCTGCTCGATCAGTCTGCGGGCTCGCTCAACGTCACCGCGCTCCGCCGCCACCAGCGCCCCGCGGCTCGGGCCGGTCTGCACCATCAGGCAGCGAACGCCAGCCTCCTGCTCGAGGTTGCCAATGTGTTCAGCGAGGGTCGCCTCCACCCGGTCCCAGTCGCCGATTGAGGTCGCTGCGGTCATGATCACGGCGCTCGCATGCATCTGGTCGTGGGCCGACATCTCGCGGGCCAGCAGGCCCGACTGCTTCGCCAGTTCGAGCGCTCGGGACGGATCACCGCCAATCTCGAGCACGGCCTCCGACGCTTCGAAGAACGCCTGGGCGCGTGCTCGCGGCGACGGAATTCGCTCGAGGAGCGGGATGATGGCCTCCATCTCTTTGAGGGCCAGGTCGTAGTCGCCGGCCATGACGTGCAGATCGGTGAGGCTGTCCGCCACCGTGACGGTCAGCGAGGGGTCGTCAACCTCCCTGGCCAGCTTGGCAGCCTCGTCGAGCGCGGCGAGACGACCCTCCATGGGCATCGGACTGAGTCCGCCGGTCACCTCCCACCGCGCAGCCATCTCCGCCTGCGCGATGAGGAGGGCCGCCCGTTCGCGCGGCTCCGTGACGGCTTCGAGACCCTCGGCAATCAGGGCGTCGACCATGCCAAGGTCAGGGGTTTCACGGAATGCCCCTCCGCGCAGGGCCACAAGGCTGCCGAGGCGGCGCGCAAGGCTCGCCAGGCGTGTCCGTTCGCCCGGGTCGCGGCGCGCGAGGTCGATGGCCGATGTGTAGGAAGCCAGGGCCGCCTCTCCATGGAACGCCGCGTCGTGGTCTCGACCGATCTGCTCGTAGGCGTCGAGCCGGTCGCCATCGGAGAGCGCCAACGCCAGGGCGGCTTCATGCAGCTCGACAGCCCGATCGATGGCAAAGCGTCGACGCGCCGCCGTCCCGGCGGTGAGGAGTGCCTTGACGGCCCTGAGCCGAATCGCCTCGCGTGCGGCGGCGTCGTCCAGCCAGGCCAGATCGGCATCCTCGCCAGCGACCGCGGTCTGGTAGTGGTGGGCGATGAGCTCGGCGAACTCATCGGTTCGATCGCCGGCCAGGCGCTCGATCCAGGCCCCGGCCGCCGCGTGGGCTCGCGCCCGGCGCGCCTTCGGCTGGCCGCCGTAGGCAACGTCGCGCACGAGGGCGTGCTTGAAGGCGTACTCCTCCTGCCCGCCCAGCGATGAGGTGGGTCGCACCGTGACAAGGCCCCGCCGCTCGAGGCCGAGCAATTCCTCGGCGACGTCGCTGCCGATGGCATGCTCGACGGCGTTCGCCCAGAAGGTCCGCCCGATGACGGCCGCCTCCTGGAGCACGCGACGCTCCTCCGCGGGGAGCGCGTCCACCCGGGCGGCCAGCAGCCCGTAGATGCTGTCGGGGATGCTGACGCTGAGGGCCGCCTGTGTCGCTCGCCAGGTGTCGCCGTCGCGGACGAGGATCTCCTCGTCGATCAGGCGGCGCAGGATCTCCTCGACGAAGAACGGGTTGCCCTCCGCCTTGGCCAGGATCTCCGCGCGCAGCGGGGGCGGAACGGCAGCCACTGTCAGGAGGCGCTCGACCAGCTCGGCGCTCTGTGACTCGGTGAGCGGGCGCAGCGAGATCGAGCTGGCGATCGCCGCGCCCGCGGCGAAGCCGGGGTGGGACTCCGCGAATTCCGGCCGCGCCGTGGCGACCAGCACCAGCGGCCCCGTGGTCCGCGCCACGATCCGCTCAAGCATCTCGAGCGCCGCCTCGCCCGCCCAGTGGAGGTCCTCGATCAGCCACACGGCGGGCACCTTCGCCACGTATGCGCTCGCAAATCTCGGCCAGGCCCGGGTGATGTCCTCCGCAGATACCGCAGCGGCCCCTTGCGCCCCGCCAGGGACGGGGATTCCGATCGAAACGGCGAGGGCAGCCGCCGTCTGGGCCCGCTCCGCCTCGGACAGGTCCAGGGCGTCGAGCGCCTCGATCACCGCGTCGTGCAGTCGCCCGGCGGCGACGTCGACGGGCTCGTCGAGCGCGATGTCGCATGCGCCCCGCAGGATCTCGGCAAGCGCCCAGTACGTGATCCCGTGTCCGGCCGACAGTGAGCGCCCGCGCAGGACGCGGAGCTCCCGGTCACGCTCGCGGGCAGCCGCCAGGAACTCGGCCGACAGCCGGCTCTTTCCGATGCCTGCCGACCCGTAGACGATGACCAGGCGCGGCCGCCCCGCCTCGATTGCCTCGTCCAGCGTGCCGAGCATGGTGGCCAGCTCTCGGTCCCGCCCGATCATCGGCGCGTTGAGCCCCCGCACGCCACGCCGCACCTCTGGCAGCGCCTCAATCAGAGCGTAGGCGCGCACCGGGTCCGCCTTGCCCTTGGCATCGACCAGCGCGGGGGGATCGAAGCGGAACGCCAGCCTGGCCGCTCGGAAGGTCCGCTCCCCGACCAGGACCGCGCCAGGCGTGGCCGCCTGCTCGAGGCGGGCCGCCACGTTCACCGCATCGCCGGCCACGATCCGCTGGGTCGGGGAAGGACCGGTGGGGGCCATCACCTCGCCCGAGTTCACCCCGATCCGGACCTCGAGCCTGATGTGGTGGGCGCGGTCGAATTCGGTGTTCAGCTCGGGAAGTCGCGTACCCATCTCCAGCGCGGCGTGCAGCGCCCGCTCGGCATCATCCTCTCGGACGGTGGGGACGCCGAAGACCGCCATGACCGCATCCCCGATGTACTTCTCGACGGTACCGCCCCACGAGGAGATCACCGCGGCCATCGCGGCGAAGTAGGTCCCCAGCACCACCCGCAGTCGCTCGGGGTCCAGCTGCTCGCCGAGCGCGGTCGACCCGATCACGTCCGCGAAGAGGATCGTGACGACCTTGCGCTGCTCCCCCTCCTGCGCAGCCGCGGTCAGCTGATGGCCGCAGGTCGGGCAGAAGGCAGCCGCGTCGTCGACCCGGGTGCCGCAGGCAGGACAGACTTCGGCCATGGCCGAAGTCTACGGACGGCGTCGAGGCTAGACCTGCTCCTGGTCGACGAACTCCATGTCGATCTGCGCTCGCTGCAGCTTGCCCGAGTAGTCGATGTAGACGCTCTTCCACTCGCTGAAGAAGTCGAGCGCCGCCTGCCCCACCTCGCGGTGGCCGTTGCCGGTCGCCTTGGTGCCGCCGAACGGGAGGTGCGCCTCGGCGCCGATGGTGCCGTGATTCACGTACCCCAGCCCCGAGTCGAAGTCACGGATCGAGCGGAAGGCCAGGTTGATGTCCCGCGTGAAGAGCGAGGTCGAGAGGCCGTACTTGACGGAGTTCACGATCCGCACGGTCTCCTCCCACGTCTCGACCGGGATGACCGATGTCACCGGCCCGAAGATCTCCTCCAGCGCGATCCGCGCATCGGGCTTCACCTCGGTGAAGATGGTCGGCTGGAAGAAGCTTCCCTTCGAGAGCGCCGCCTCCCGCGCAGGCTCGCCGCCGATCACCAGGTCCGCCTCGTTGCGACCGATGGCGGCGTACGCCGCAATCCGCTCGACCGCCTGTTCATTGATGACCGGCCCGACATCGGTCTTCTCGTCCAGCCCGTCGCCCAGCACGAGCGACGCCACGCGCTTGCGGAGCGCCTCGACGAAGGTGTCATGCACGTTCCGATGCACGATCAGGCGCGACGCCGCGGTGCAGCGCTGCCCGCTCGTCCCGAAGGCCGACCAGATGGCGCTGTCCAGTGCGAGGCCCAGATCGGCGTCCTCCCAGATCACGATCGGGTTCTTGCCGCCCAGCTCCAGGCTCACCCGCTTGAGGGTCTCGGCTGCGCGGCGGCTGATCTCGACGCCGGTATCGGTGTGGCCGGTGAAGCTGATGACCCGCACGTCCGGATGCTCGACGATGGCATTGCCGACCTCGCCGCCCGATCCGGTCACCACATTGACCACCCCATCGGGGATGCCGCCCTCCATCAGCAGCTCGACGAACCGGATCATGCATGCCGGCGTGTCGCTGGCCGGCTTCATGACCGCCGTGTTGCCGCAGATGAGGGCCGGGAAGAGCTTCCAACCCGGGATCGCCACCGGGAAGTTCCACGGGGTGATGATGCCGACCACCCCGATCGGCTTGCGGATGGCCATCGCGAACTTATCCGGCATCTCGGACGGCACCGTCTGGCCGAAGAGGCGCCGCCCCTCGCCGGCCATGTAGTAGGCGACGTCGATCGCCTCCTGCACGTCCCCGCGCGCCTCCGGCAGCACCTTGCCCATCTCGCGGGTCATGAGCCGCGACAGCTCTTCCTTGTGCTCGGCCAGGATGCGCGCCACCTTGAACAGGATCTCGCCGCGCTTCGGCGCCGGCATGAGGCTCCACGCCGGGTAGGCCGCCTTGGCCGCCTCGACCGCCGCATCGACGTCCCCCGCGCCGGAGGCAGGGAAGGTGCCGATCACCTCCTCGTGGTTGGCGGGGCTGACGCTGTCAAAGGTCGCGCCCGACCTGGCGTCGACCCAGCGGCCGCCGATCAGGTTCTTGAAGGAGGTGGTGGCGATGGTCACGGTGGAGGCTCCTTTGGGCGACGGCAGACGGCCGATCAATGGCTGAGGTGAGGAGCAGATTGTAGGCTGACCCGGCTGAGGTCGAGGAGAGGACCGCCTGAACACGCAGGCTTGCGGATGAGGTGCGATATGGATCCATGGCCAAAGGGCATTGCCGCGATCACCCTGTTCGTCGAGGACCTGGGGGAGGCGAAGCAGTTCTACGGAGAGGTCTTCGGGCTGCCTGTCTTCTTCGAGGACGACGACTCAGCTGTCTTCAAGTTCGGCGGCACCCTCGTGAACCTTCTGCGGGTCGAGCAGGCGCCGGAATTGATCGAGCCGGCGGTCGTGGCCCCCCGCGAGGCGGGAGCACGCTTCCAGTTCACAGTGGAGGTCGATGACGTGGACGCCATGTGCGTCAAGCTGGCCGCTCACGGAGTCACGCTCCTTAATGGCCCGATGGATCGGCCATGGGGACCCCGCACGGCGAGCTTCATGGATCCAGGCGGACACATCTGGGAGATCGCCAGCTGATCCAGCGATGGGCGAGCGACTCGAACGACTTGACGTGCTAGCCCCGCTCATCCCATGGCTCGGGCGTATGCGGGGGGATTAGCCCCTCGACTGGCAACGACTTCTCGAGCTCGTTGGCGATCGCGGTGAGGTACTCCCCCTCGCCGCCGACGGGCAGTTCGCCGCTTGCCGCGTGCCGTACCAGCTTCCGAAGGTCGATCGGACGTCCGAATCGGGACGCCTCCTGCTCGGCGAGCTCC
>DASYRA010000051.1:0-7520 GCA_036004845.1 Candidatus Limnocylindria bacterium | reverse complement strand
GGTCGTCGCGCAGGACCCCGATGAGGCGGAGATTGCGGCCGTGCGCGCGGCGGCTGCGGGGGCCGAGGTGCTCGTGATCGGCACCATCAGCGCGTCGCTGCAGCCGGGGCAGGTTGCCCTGGTGGAGTCGCTCCTGACGCTTGGCCGACCGACGGTCACCGTCGCCCTTCGCACGCCGTGGGACGCGGATGCGTACCCGGGCTCCAAAACGCACGTCAACACCTACTCGCTGCTCGAGCCATCCATGGTGGCGCTGGCTGACGCGCTCTTCGGGCGCGCTCCCTTCCCGGGGCACCTTCCGGTGCGGCTGGGGGCGAACATGGCGAGCCGATGAGCGCCATCCAGCTGGACGGGGTGCACCTCCTGGACGGCCGGGTCGTTCGAATCCTCGCCGTCGACGGGCGCATTGCGACGATCGACGACGCAGCCACAGGACCTGAAATTCCCCGCGACGCCCATCGCCTCGATGGCGCCGGCCTGTTGGCCGTGCCCGGATTCATCGACTTCCAGGTCAACGGAGCGTCGGGCCTTGACATCACCGACGACCCGTCAGCGATGTGGGCCATCGGGGCGACTCTGGCGCGACACGGCGTCACCGCCTTCCTGGCAACGATCGTCAGCACCTCACCGCCTGGCATTGTTGCGGCGATGGACGCATGGCGCCGAAGTCCGGCATCACCCGGTGCGGCGCCGATCGGCCTGCACATCGAGGGGCCCTACCTCTCGCCGGCGAGGGCGGGCGCCCATCGCCCCGAGCACCTGCGACCGCCGGACCCCGCCGAGGCCGCAGGCTGGACGGTCGACGCCGGCGTGCGGATCGTGACCCTGGCACCGGAGCTGCCCGGCGCGCTGGACCTGGTGTCGGAGCTCAGCGCCCGCGGGGTGGTGGTCGCGGCTGGCCACACCGATGCCGACGCCGCTACCGGACGGGCGGCAGTCGACGCGGGCGTGCGGTATGCCACCCACCTCTTCAACGCCATGCGGCCGCTCGACCATCGAGCGCCCTCACTGGCCGCCGCGCTGCTGGACGACGATCGGGTCACCATTGGCCTCATCGCGGATGGCCTGCACGTCGCGCCCGAGATGCTCGCCCTGGTGCGACGGACCATCGGCCCCGGGCGGCTGTCGCTGGTGAGCGACTCGACCGCGGGCCTCGACATGGCTCCCGGGCGCGTGCGGCTGGGCGACGCCGATGTCGTGGTGGGCGAGGATGGCGCCCGCCTGGCGGATGGCACGCTGGCTGGTTCGATCGCCGGCCTGGATGTCGGGCTTCGAACGCTCGCCGCCACCGGCTGTGACGTCGGCGAGGCGCTGGCAGCGGTGACGAGCACGCCTGCCCGGCTGCTCGGGCTCGGCGACGGTCGGGGACGACTCGAGGTCGGCGGGCGGGCCGACATCACGTTGCTGAGCGAGGGGCTCGAGGTGGCCGCCACGCTGGTGGCGGGCGAGGTCGCGTGGTCGGCGGAGCCTGCGCGATGGGCCTGAGCCAGGAGATCGGCGCCCAGCCGGCCATCGCCGCCCGGCTGCTGCGCGAGCTGCCGGCGGACCTGGCGCCGCTGGCGGCTGCGGCCCGCCAGCAGCCGATCCGCTACGTCGTGGTGGCGGCGCGGGGAAGCTCGGACCACGCCGCCATCTATGCGCAGTACGCCCTGGGCGCCCTGGCGCGGCTGCCGGTGGCGCTGGCCACCCCCTCGCTGTTCAGCCGGTACGCGACCCCGCCGCGGCTCGAGGGAGCGCTCGTCATCGGCATCAGCCAGTCCGGGCAGTCGCCGGATGTGGTCGCGGTGATCGACGAGGCACGGCATCAGGGCGCACTGACGGTGGCCGTGACCAATGATCCCGGCTCGCCATTGGCGGCGGCCGCCGAGCATCCGCTCGACCTTCGTGCCGGGTCGGAGCAGTCGGTGGCGGCCACGAAGACCTACACCGCCGAGCTGATGGTGATCGCCATGCTGGCCGTTGCGCTCGGCGACGACAGCGGCTCCGACCACGAGGCCCTGGCGATGGTCCCGGACGCGCAGAGCGCGGCACTGGAGCTCTCAGATCGCGTCGCGGCGCTGGCGGATGCCCACGCCGGCCTCGTCGATTGCGCCGTGCTCGGCCGCGGCTTCAACCTCGCCACCAGCTTCGAGTGGGCGCTCAAGCTCAAGGAGCTGGCCTACGTTCGAGCGCAGGCCTACTCGAGCGCCGACTTTCAGCACGGGCCTGTCGCATCGCTGGTGCCGGGCGGCGACGTCCTCGCGGTCGTTGCCCGCGGGCCGCTGGCCGCCGACATCGCCGAGCTGGTGGCCCGGCTGCGCAGGGAGCGACGCGCCCGTGTCCTCGTCCTGGCGCAGGACCCGCTGCCCGGCGCGGACCACCTGCCATTTCCCGACACGCTGCCGGAGTGGCTTTCGCCACTGGTCGACATCATCCCCGCCCAGCTCTTCACGGCGGCGCTCGCCCGCGTCAAGGGCCTCGATGTGGAGCGGCCGCGGGGGCTCAAGAAGGTGACGCTGACGAGCTAGCGCCTCCCCTAGACTCGGCGGCGTGACCGCCCAACCCACCACGGAGGCGGAGCCGGAGCACCTGCTCGGCATCGGCCTGGCGCTGCTCGCCGGGGTCGTGTACTGGTTCACCGGGCCGCAAGGAGCGGGGGGCGACCAGTTCGTGCCGCTCGCCGATGCGTTCCTCCATGGGCGGCTCTCGATCCCCGTCGACCGGCCGTGGATGGAGCTGGTGCCGGTCCCCGATGGGAGCGGAGCGCAGTACTCGCCCTTCCCGCCCGTCCCCGCCCTGACCCTGATGCCGCTGGTCGCGCTGCTCGGCCTCTTCCCGGGGGCGGGGGAGCCCCCCGGCAACACCATGTCCGCGGTCGTCGGCGGCGCCAACGTGGCGCTGGCCTGGTACCTGCTGGCGGGGATCGGCGTGGCGCTCAGGCCACGCCTGGTGATCGTCATCGGCTTCGCCTTCACCACCCACTGGTGGGTGGCCGGCATGGCCGGCACCCATCACTACGCCGCGGTGGTGGCCGCCTTCTTCCTGCTGGTAGCGCTCAATCTCGCGGTGCGGCATCGCCTGCCGGCGCTGGTCGGGCTGACCCTGGGCCTGGCCGCAGGCAGCCGCCTGCCGACCGGGCTGGCCCTCCCGCTCCTGCTCGCCCTCTTCGCCGACCGATGGCGCCCAACCCGCGCGCACGCGGAGCTCCTGCTGGGACTGGCGGTGCCCGCCGCGCTCTTCGCGGCCTACAACCTCGCCCGCTTCGGGTCGCCGTTCGACACCGGCTACGTCCACATCCCCTCCGGCGAGGCCGGCCTGCTGGTGACCGACGAGCCCTGGTTCAGCCACGGCCTCATCTCACCGCTCTACATCCCGCGTCACCTGTACGCGATCTTCATCCAGGGGCCCGTGCCGGTCGACGGCTTCCCGTTCCTGAAGCCCTCGATCACCGGGCTGTCACTGACCCTGTCGGCCCCGTTCCTGTTCTGGGCGGTGAGGGCCCGCGGGCCGCTGGTGGCGATCACGTGGCTCTCGGTTGGCCTCGTCCTGCTGCCGGATGTGATGCACGGGTCGTGGGGCTTCGCCCAGTTCGGCTACCGCTTCGTCCTGGATGCCGTCCCGCTGCTCCTGCTGCTGCTCGGCTGGGCGTACCGCGAACGCGCGTCATGGACCCTGGTGGCCGCCATCGCCGTGGGGGTGGCGGTCCACGCCTGGGGGGTCGTCGTCTGGAACCTGTACCGACCGGCCTGAGTCCGCCCGCTCAGTCCTCGAGGTGGAATGGGACGTCGGCGACGATGGTGTTCTTGCGCCCGAACAGCCGCAGCTTCAGCCGCAGGCTGGTCTGGTTGTGCAGCAGGTTCTCCCACCAGTGGCGCGGCACCACCTCGGCCAGCACCACCACGATCGGGCGGTCCGGATGGAGCGACTGCAGCGCATCCATGTAGCGCAGCAGCGGCCCGACCAGAGCACGGTACGGCGACTCGACGACAACCAGCTCCATCGGTCCAGCCAGGTTGCCCCAATGTTCACGCAGCTGCTCTGCGGTGTGCGGGTCGTTGGTGATGTGCACCGCCGTGGCGTGCGGCGAGATCGTGCGGGCGAACGCGAGAGCGCGTCGCGCGGGACGGTCGAGTCGCGCCAGCGGCACGATCACGAGCGGGTCCGGCTCCACGTCGTCATCCGTGCCGGGGACCGGCTTGAGCTGGAGGTCCAGCTTCCGGTAGTGCGCCCGGATCGAGAGCATGAGGCCGATCAGGAGCGGTGCCATGATGATGACGACCCACGCGCCAGTGAGGAACTTCGAGCTCGCGACGATGAGGGCGATGACCCCGGTGGTGACGGCGCCGAGGCCGTTGATCACCAGCCCCAGGCGCCAGCCGCGCTCGCGCCGGTGCCACCAGCGCCGCACCATCCCCGACTGGGAGAGGGTGAAGGCCACGAAGACCCCAACCGTGTAGAGCGGGATGAGCGCTGTCACGCTGGCCTCGAACACGAACAGGAGCAGGGCGGCGAGCCCCGAGAGGGCGATGATCCCGGTCGTGAAGGCCAGGCGCTCGCCCCGGAAGCCGAACTGGCGTGGCATGAAGCCATCCCGCGCCAGGAAGCTCGACAGGCGCGGGAAGTCCGCGAAGCTTGTGTTCGCGGCGAGCGCCAGGATCAGGGCGGTTGCCAGCTGGAGGAAGACCAGGAGCCAGCCGTCCCCCCACACGTGGCGGGCGATGAGTGACAGGACCGTCTGCTGCTCGTCCGGGTCGGGGACGACCCCGATCGATCCGGCCAGCCAGCTGATGCCGATGAAGAGCGACCCGAAGATGATCGCTGCCGCCGTCAGCGTGGTGCGGGCGTTCTTCCATTCCGGGGGCTTGAAGGCTGGAACGCCATCGGAGATCGCCTCGGTCCCGGTCAGGGCGACGGCCCCCGAGCTGAAGGCGCGCAGGATCAGGATGAGCGTGAGCCCGCCTATCGCTGCCTGCTGCGACCAGTGCTGCGACCACTCGGGTGGAACGTCGACCTGGCCCAGGTCCCCGAAGACGAACTGCTTCGCGAGCCCCCAGCCGATGAGGCCGATCATCCCCGCCAGGTACAGGTAGGTCGGTGCCATGAAGATCGAGCCCGATTCCCGGATGCCGCGCAGGTTGCCGAGCATGAGGATGGCCACGATCGCGACGCTGATGAGAACCCGCTCGGGGAAGAGACTCGGCGCGATCGAGGTGATCGCCGCGACGCCGGCCGAGACCGAGACCGCCACCGTCAGCACGTAGTCGATCAGCAGGGCCGAGGCGGCCACCAGTCCCGCCAGGTCCCCCAGGTTGTCGCTGGCCACGATGTAGCTGCTGGCGCCCTGGGGATAGGCCTTGATCGTCTGGCGGTAGCTGGTCGCCACGATGGCCAGGATGACGGCGATCACCAGGGTGAGCGGCATCACCAGCGAGAAGGCGCCGATCCCGGCCAGCACCAGGATCCGCATCATCTCCTCGGTGGCATAGGCCGACGAGCTGATGTTGTCGCTCGAGAAGACAGCGAGCGCCTTGACCTTGGTCAGCCGCTCGTGCATCTCGTGGATGCTCGAGATCGGCCGTCCGATCAGGAGCGTGCGGATCGCGCGGATCGTCCGCGTCCAGCCGCGGCGCTCGAGCACGGTCCGTTCGGTCGCCACCAGGCGATCCTCCTCGCGCTCGAACTCGTCTTCGAAGGGCCGCACGATGCGCACGTAGGAATCGCCCGGGCGCTGGCCCTTCCGCTTCTCGCGGACCTCGAGCAGGGGATCGACGCGCGGCTCGGCAGGGTCATTCCCGCGGTCCGGGCCGCGATCTGGCGGTCGGTTGGAACTCATGCGCCCGGTATTACAGCACCGATCGCCTGCGGCCGATGTCTCTCACAGGCGCAGCAGCAGCCCTTCGAGAGGATCCAGGTCCACGACGCCCAGCGGCAGCGAGCCTCGCCGCGAACCTGTGCCGGCCATCACCTCGCCACGTGCGCCGACCTGCGACAGATCCACGGTCACGGCCGTGTTGCCCATGTTGGCCACCAGCAGCACCCGCTCGCCGTTGCCGGTCCGGGTCCAGGCCACGAGATCGGGCGAAAGACCGGCGATGAGGCTCAGCGTCCCGCGGCGCAGGGCGGGGGAGTGTCGGCGGAGCGCCAGCAGCCGGCGGTACAGGCAGAGCAGCGAGGCAGGATCGGTCGACTGGGCGGCCACGGACCGCGTCGCCGGGTCGACCGGCGGCAGCCACGGCTCCCCGTCGGTGAAGCCGCCCCGCGGCGTGGCATCCCACTGCATCGGCGTGCGCTGGCGGTCCCGGCCGAAGCGATCGTGCAGCGGCGTCGGCGAATCCGGGCCGTCCACCATCCCGATCTCCTCGCCGGCATACAGGCAGATCGTGCCGCGCATGGAGAGGAGGAGGAACGCCGCCAGCCGGGTGCGTTCCTCGCCGAAGCGGGTGGCGTGGCGCGACAGGTCGTGGTTGGAGAAGGCCCAGGTCGGCTCGGCGTCGGGCGGCGTGAAGCGCTCCGCCCTCTCGATCGTGGTGCGCAGGGCCGCCGCGTCCCATGGGATCACCGACAGCTCGAAGTCGAAGGCGCGCTGGAAGCCATCTCCGGCGCCGTCGCCCAGGTACCTGGCCAGCCGTTCGACGGGCAGGTAGGCCTCGCCGATGAGCAGCCGCCCGGGGTACTCGTCGGCGACCCGGCGCATGTGCCGGATCACCTCGGGGACCTCCGGACGATCCACGGTCCAGACCGGATCGTGTCCGGATGGATCGGGTGGAAACGGCGGGATCGCCGGCCCCGCCGGCGGGTTGTCGCGCAGCTGCGCGTCCTTGATGGCGTGGATGATGGCGTCTACGCGGAATCCGTCGACGCTGCGGTCGAACCAGAAGCGGAGCACCCCGGCGATCGCATCGGCCACCTGCGGGTTGCGCCAGTTGAGGTCCGGCTGCTCGGGGTAGAAGGTGTGGAGGTAGTACTGGCCGCTCGCGGGGTCCAGCTCCCAGGCGGAGCCTCCGAACGACGAGATCCAGTTGCTGGGTGGGCCGCCGCCGGGTGCCGGATCGGCCCAGGTGTACCAGTCGCGGCGAGCGCTGCTCCGGGACGAGCGGCTCTCGACGAACCACGGGTGCTCGATCGAGGTGTGACATGGGACAAGGTCCAGCAGCAGCCGCAGCCCGCGCGCGTGGCAGGCCTCGATCAGCCGATCGAGATCGGCGAGCGTCCCGAATTCGGGCGCGACATCGGTGAAATCGGAGATGTCGTAACCGAAGTCGGCCAGCGGTGAGGGGTAGATCGGCGAGAGCCAGACCGCGTCGACGCCAAGCGAGTCCTTGGCGCCGGCCAGGTGGTCGAGGTGCCCCATCAGCCCGGCGAGATCACCGATCCCGTCGCCGTTGGCGTCGGCGAAGCTGCGGGGGTAGACCTGGTAGATGACTCCGCCCGTCCACCACGGGACGGCTGGCTGGTCAACGGGCGGGCTCACTGCCTCCGATTGTAGGCACCTCGATCGGCTCGTAGGTCATCCGGCCTGCGACGCCCGAGGCGAATCCGAC
>DASYRA010000050.1:0-5881 GCA_036004845.1 Candidatus Limnocylindria bacterium | reverse complement strand
CAGCCGCTCCCGAGGCTGTCGCGGACCGCCCGTGCCAGCTGATCGTGGCGCCGCCGGCCCCGTGCTGAGGGTCGTCGAGGCGGCGGTCGCTGCACTTGTCGTTGCCGCGGCGCTCACGGCGGCCTGGCTCCAGTCGGCGCTCGCGGTCGTCTTCGTCTGGCCGCTCCTCTTCGTCTTCCCCGGCTGGGCGATCGTTGGATGGGCGCGCCCGCGGATCGCCGCCAGCGGGCGGCTCGGCCTGGCGATCGTGCTGTCGGTGGCCCTCAGCACGCACCTCGTCTACTGGCTCGCGCTCGCCACCGGCGGCTACCGGCGCGAGACGATCTTCCCGGTGGCGGCGCTGCTCGCCCTGCCGATCCCCCTCGGCCTCCTGCGCGGCGGCGCACGCTCGGTTCGCGATCAGGCCTCCGCGGCCTGGCACGCCATTCGTCGCGACTGGCTCCCCTTCGCCCTGGCAGCGGCGTGCGCCGGCTTCGTGGCGGCGGTCCTGCTCTCCGGGCTGTGGCGCGCAACCCCGAATGGCATCTCCGCGGGGGGTTCGAACTGGAGCGACCTGGGCGTCCACCTCTCGATCGCCCAGTCCCTCAACGCGGGCAACTTCCCGCCGGAGGTGCCGTATTTCGCGGGGGAGCCACTCATCTACCACTGGTTCGCGGACTTCCACGCCGCCATCGCCGCGCGCGCGGCGGGGATCTTCAGCGTGCCGAGCTTCGTCGTCTCCTCCGCCATCCTGGCGGGCGCCCTGGCCCTGCTGGTGCATGGCCTGGCGCGCACCCTGCTTCGAGGCCGCGGCGCGCGGAGGGCAGCCGCGCTGGCGGTGGTGCTGGTCGTCTTCGCCGGAGGTCTCGGCTGGGTGCGGCTGATCGGCGACGTCGCCAACGGCTACGGCAGCCCGCTCGACCTGATCAGCGCCCACTCATACGACAACTCCTGGTTCGACCCCGCCGGCCAGGCGACGTGGCCGTACTTCCGCATCCCGTCGGTGATGGGGACCGGGCTGCTGGTGCATCGCGCGACCACCGCCGGGCTGCCGATGCTCGTCGGAGCGGTTCTCCTGCTGGTCGCCGGCCTGCCGTCGGCCCGCGCTCGCGCCACCGGCTGGCGAGACCGGCCGGCGCTGATCGTGCTCGCCGGACTTCTGGGCGCCCTGCTCGCGCCGTTCCACTTCTTCTTCTTTCCGGCATTCCTGGCACTGGCGCTCGGGTGGGTGGTGGCGAGCGGGCGGCTCTTCGATCGGGCGGCACCACGCAACGCGGCGCTGCTGCTGCTGCCGTATCTCCTGGCCGTCCCCTTTGCCATGGCAGCCGTGGCGCAGGCGGGCGGCAGCGGGGCGCTGAAATGGGTCGCCGGCTGGGAATCGGCACCCACGGCGGACGGGCCATGGGGGGTGCTCTTCTTCTATGCCACCAACCTGGGGATCCCGTTCCTCCTCGCCCTGCTGGCCCTCCTGCTGCCTCGCGTGCCTCGGCGCGGCTTCCTGGCGATCTGGCTGGTGACCCTCTTCCTGGTGCCCAATGTCGTCCAGGTCAGCGCCATCGGCTTCGACATGAACAAGTACTTCCAGGCGATGTGGATCGCGGTCGCGCTGCTGGCCGCCTGGCTGATTCGACGCTGGCCGGCGCCTGCCATCGCGCTCGTGCTCCTGCTCAGCGTCCCTTCGCCGATCCTCGTCTCGGGATGGACCGCCCTCAACCGCGAGGTCGTGCTCGGCTGGGCGGAGGCGGCCGCGGCCGACTGGATCGCCGCCAACACCCCGGAGCGCTCCGTCTTCGTGACGAACGGCTGGCTCAACTCGCCGACCGATCCTGCCGGTCGCCTCCGGGTGCTCACCTTCACGCCGTACATCGCCAACCTCGGCTACTCGCCCGACGAGCGGTACGCCGTGGTGGACACGATCTACTGCTCGGGTAGCCCCGAGCAGGCCGCGGACCTTACACGGTCGCTTGGCGCCACCTACCTCCTCGACAGCGGCGCGCCGCGCGCCTGCCAGCCCACCATCTTCGAGCAGAGCCCGGACTGGGAGCTCGTCTACGACCGATCCGGGGTCCGGATCTGGCACGTCTCCGGCGCCGTCGCCTCGAGCCGCGTGCCGGGCTCCCTATCATTCCGCCGGTGAGCAGCAGCGCAGCGGTCGTCACGCTCGACCGAGTCAGCAAGCGGTACGGTCCGCCGGGGAGCCCCGAGGCCGTTTCGGACCTCACGCTCGAGATCCCCGCCGGCGAGATCTGCGTCCTGGTCGGCCCGTCCGGCTGCGGCAAGACCACGACCATGAAGATGATCAACCGCCTGATCGAGCCGACCAGCGGCCGGATCACGATCGACGGCGAGGACGTGATGGCCCTGCCAGCGGTCGAGCTGCGGCGACGAATCGGCTACGTCATCCAGCAGGTTGGGCTCTTCCCGCATCTCACCGTGGCAGAGAACGTGGAGGTCGTGCCGCGCCTCCTGCGCTGGCCGGAGGCCCGGGTGCGCGATCGCGTCGAGGAGCTGCTCGCCCTCGTCCGGCTCGAGCCGGCGACCTACCGCGACCGATATCCGGTGGCGCTCTCGGGCGGCGAACGCCAGCGCGTGGGCGTGGCGCGCGCGCTGGCCGCCGATCCCCCGCTGATGCTGCTGGACGAGCCGTTCGGGGCGGTCGACCCGATCCTGCGCGATCGGCTTCAGAACGAGTTCCTGCGGCTGCAGGCCGCGGTGCGCAAGACGATCGTCTTCGTCACGCACGACGTGGACGAGGCGATCAAGATGGCCGACCGCATCGCCATCCTGCGTCGCGGCGGGATCCTGGCCCAGTACGACACCCCCGACGCCATCCTGGCGGCGCCGGCGTCCGAGTTCGTGGAGCACTTCGTGGGCGCCGACCGCGGGCTGAAGCGGCTCTCGCTGGGGCGGGTCCGCGACCTGCCGCTGGCCCAACCGATCACCGCCCGCATCGGCGAGTCCCGGGCCGATCTGCGGGGACGCCTGGCGGCCGCCGGCACGGACTACGCGCTGCTGCTGGACGGCGACGACCGGCCGATCGGCTGGATCGGGAAGCGTGATCTCAACGGCGACGGAGACGTGGACTTGGATGACGCCACCCCCGGCTCACCGCTGCTTCAGCCGGAATCCACGCTGCGCGACGCCCTCTCCGCCATGCTCGGCTCATCGGTGCAGCTCGGAGTGGTGGTCGATGAGAGCGACCGAATGATCGGCGTCATCAGCGTCGATGCCATCTCCGACGTCATCCGCGCCCCAGCCCCCGTCAGGCCCGCATGACCGAGGGGGAGCCGGTCTTCCGCATCGACTGGGTGCTCGAGCACCTTGACACCCTCGCGCAGCGCATCGGCGAGCACATGCTCGTCACCGTTATCGCGGTCGTGGTGGGCTTCGTCATCTCCTTTGGGCTGGCGCTGGCGGTGCGCCGCTACCCGCGCATCTATGGGCCGATCCTGGCCGTCAGCGGCATCCTGTACGCCATCCCGAGCATCGCGCTCTTCGTGCTCTTCATCCCGATCACGGGACTCTCCCTCCTCACGGCGGAGATCGCGCTCGTCAGCTATACGCTCGTGATCCTGGTGCGCAACATCGTGACCGGGCTGCGCGGGGTGCCGGCCGAGGTGATCGACGCGGCGCGCGGGATGGGCTACACGGATGGGCAGCGCCTCTGGCGCGTCGAGCTTCCCATCGCGCTGCCGATCATCGTCGCCGGCCTGCGGATCGCCACCGTCACCACCATCGGCCTGGTGACCATCGCCACGCTGATCGGGATGGGCGGGTTGGGCTACCTGATCGTCAACATCGGCGTCACGCAGCGGTTCCCGACGGCAACCATCACCGGCGTCGTGATCGTGGTCCTCCTCTCGACGATCGTCGACCTGAGCCTGCAGACGGTCGAGCGGCGGCTGACCCCGTGGGCCAGGGCGCGGGCGGCCTGAGGCGGTGGACTTCCTGGGACAGGTCCTGGCCTGGTATACCGATCCGGCCAACTGGACCGGCAACAACGCCATCCCGCTGCGCCTCTGGCAGCACCTCTCGTTGTCGGTCGCCTCCCTCGCGGCCGGGCTGGCGATTGCGCTGCCGATCGGCCTCTACATCGGGCACACCGGGCGCGGCGCCCGGGTGGCGGTCGCCGTCAGCAACATCGGCCGGGCAGTCCCCTCGCTCGGCTGGCTGGGGATCGCGTACCCAATCAGCACGGGGCTCTTCCAGCGCGCCGGGATCGGCTTCCTGCCCGCCTTCATCGGCCTGGTGGCGCTGGCCATCCCGCCGATCGTCACGAACACCCACGCCGGCCTGCGCGACGTCGACGCCGAGCTGCGCGAGGCGGCCCGCGGGATGGGGATGCGGGAGCTGCAGCTGCTCATGCGGCTGGAGGTGCCGGTGGCGCTGACGGTCATCCTCGCCGGCATCCGCGTCTCGGCGGTGGCGGTCGTCGCCACCACGCCACTGGCGGCATTGGTCGGCGGCGGCACGCTGGGCGCCTACATCCTCCAGGGCCTGGCCCTGAGCGACGAGGTCCGGGTCTTCGCCGCCGCCGTGATGGTCGCACTGCTCGCCGTGCTGACCGAGCTGGCCTTCGCCTGGCTCCAGCGCCGCCTCGTCTCGCCCGGTCTTGGGGCGCCGGATGGTGCGCCCTGGGGCGAGCCGTCGCGGCCCACGGTCGAGACGATCGCGTCGCGCTGATCCGCGCGGCTGCCGCGAGGTTGCGACACCACCAAAGCGCGTTCCTGTGGTGTCCCGAGGATCGCAGTAGACTCCGAAATGGCCGCGCAGGCAGCGCGGTGCGAGTCCCATTTCACAAGGAGGACCCAATGCGGAGATACCGCACGCTCGCTCTCGGGGCGGCGTCGCTGGTGCTCGTCCTGAGCGCCTGCACGCCGGGTGGGAGCGAGGGATCGCCGGGCGAGAGCGCGGCTGCCAACAAGCCTACCGTCAAGGTCGGGTCACAGGCCTTCTGGGAGGCCGCCGTCGTCGGAGAGATGTACGCGCAGGCGCTGGAGGCCAAGGGCTACACCGTCGATCGCCACCTCGAGATCGGCGAACGGCCGGAGGTGCACGCGGCGGTGGAGGCCGGCGACGTGAACCTGTTCCCCGAATACCTCGGCGGCCTCTCCGGCCAGGGGCTCGGGATCGAGGAGCTGTCGCCCAACCCGCAGACCGCATGGGACAGCATGCAGCAGGCCCTGGCCGACAAGGGCTGGGTCTCGTTCGACTTCGCTCCCGGCACCGATGCCGATGGCTTTGCCGTCCGCAAGGAGACGGCGGACAAGTACGACCTGAAGACGATGAGCGACCTCGCCGCGGTCACGGACCCGCTGGTCTGGGGAGTGGCGCCGGGCTGCCCGGACAACCCGGTCTGCGGCCCCGGCCTGAAGACCACCTACGGCATCGACCTCGCCACGCTCCAGGTCGAGAACCTGCCGCCGTGCAGCACCGACATGGCAACGGCGCTCAACGACAGCGCCATCGACGTGGCACAGGTCTGCACCACGCAGCCCGAGATCGCGAGCATGAACCTCGTGCTGCTCGACGACGACAAGCACCTGCAGCCGGCCCAGAACCTGGTGCCGATCGCCACCACGGAGCTGGCGGACGCGGCCTCGGCGGACTTCGCCGAGACGCTGAATGCCATCACCGCCAAGCTCACCACCGAGGCGCTCACCCAGCTGGGCTTTGCGATCAACATCAACCACGAGGAGATCGCCGACGCGGCGAGCCAGTTCCTCGAGGACAACGGCCTGCTGTAGGGCCCCTCCCTCAGCCGATGCGGGCGGCGCAGCCTCCGGGCAGCGCCGCCCGTACACTTTCGCCGACCGATGTCCGAGCACCTCGACCTGGCCGATTGGCGCCGCCGCGTGGCTGCGATGTACGACGCCCTGCGCCGCGACCCGCGCGCCGAGCC
>DASYRA010000049.1:0-2609 GCA_036004845.1 Candidatus Limnocylindria bacterium | reverse complement strand
CGGAACTCGGCCGGGCTGTCGCCCCTGGCGCGCGGGAACTCAGGGCTGGCGGGGTTGCCCTGGCGGAAGTCCTCGGGCAGGAAGGTGTTCTCGTTCCGGAAGGTGAACGGGTGGACCAGCAGGCCCGCATGGTGGGCGTCGCGGATCAGGCTGGTCGGCTGCTCAAGATGGTTCGAGCTGTCACGCGGCATGCGCTGACGCCAGGCTGATCACCCGGCGAACCGATGGGGAGGCGCGCGTCCCGTGGGTGGTGGCGGTGGGGACGGCGCCCCCCGATCCCGTCAGCGACGGCCGAAGACGGCCAGCAGGCGACTCTGCGCGTCGGCGTCGGGCGGCGTCTCGAGCCGGGGGCCGATGGCGCCCGCGTCCCGGTAGGGCTCCTCCATCGGCGCGAACCAGGTCGCGCAGGCCTCGACCAGGTCGCGGTCGATGCGCTCCTCGGCGCCGATCGCCCGCGCCAGGTCCCAGCCGTGGACCACCAGGTCGGAGAAGACCTGCATGGTGTACTCCTGGCCAGGGAAGTCCCCGAAGGACAGGTGCACGGTGCGCTCCATCGCGCCCTCGTCGTTCACCGCGGCGACCGCCTCCGCGGCCGACTCGTCCCAGGCGGCCTTGCCGTCGTCGCCGAGCAGGTCGCTTTCGAAGCGGTCGCCGACCTCGGCGATGGTGACGCCGGCCAGCAGCGGAGGCATCCAGCGGTTCTCGGAGACGAGGTGGTTGACGAGCGTGCGCACGTCCCATTCTTCGCAGGGAGTCCGCGCGTCCCATTGGTCGTCGCGGATGGCATGAACCCGGGCGCCGAACGACTCGATGGCGCGTTGGTGCAGCTTGCGAACGTCGGTTTCCATCACCATTTCCCCCCCGGTAGGCGCGTGGGCCCTATGGTAGGCCAGCCGTCTCCAGGTCGGTGGCCATCCCGCCGACCTGTGCGCCGGGTGCGGCGACGCCCTCGACGTGGCGGACGGCCAGCAGCTCCAGCCGCTCGCGCAGCTCGAAGAAGAGGTCGGCGGCGGCGCGGCCCTCCCAGCCGGAGGGCAGCAGCTCGGCCGGCAGACCAGGGTCCAGGTAGGGGAACCGCCGCCAGCGGTCCAGCACCGAGGTGTAGTCCACGAAGGCGCGCGCCTCGTCCAGGCCGGGCGAACCCGCCTTCCAGCGCTGGAGCACCGGCTCGAACTCGGAGAGGAACTCGCGGTACATGGCCCGCAGGCCGTACAGGTCCCAGCAGCGGCGGACCAGCCGCTCGAGCTCCTCGAAGCCACCGTAGGTGCCGTCGAAGACGTGCACGTAGCGCTCGAACTCCAGGCGCCGGACGGTGTCCCGCAGCTCTGGGAGCATACGGTGCGGCGCCATCCAGACCCCGTTGGCCACCATGCCGAAGCCCATCCAGGTCAGCCGCGAGCGCAGCACGTGGCGCCGGTCCCGCTCGTCCTCCGGCACCGAGAACGCCACCACGATCCAGCCGTCCTCCAGGCGCGCCGGCTGGATCGTCGAGAAGATGCGTCGGTCGCCCTCCGTGACCACGCGCAGCGCCTCATCGCTCAGCCGGTAACCACGCACGCCCGCCAGCGTCTCCTGGACCAGCAGGCCCCGGCGGGTCATCCGCGAGACCGCCGACCGCACCGCCTGCTCGTCCACGCCGAGCTGCCCCATCAGCGTGATGAGGTTCGACACCGCCATCCAGCCCCCGAGCCGCCGGATGTAGGCGCCGTACAGGTCGAGGATCAGCGATTTCGGCCGCCCCTTGGAGCCTGGCATCCCTGCCTCCCTCCAGCCGCCAGGACCCCGCTAGTATTGCATAGCCCATCTGAGGGGATTGCTCGATTCGTTTGTTTCAATCGGCTAGTCATCGCCGCGTACATGTCGATATGGACACCATGTTGACCGCCAATGAGGTAGCCGCTGAGCTCGGTGTACCCATTTCTCGAGTGCACCGTGCGGCTCGCGGTGGCCTGGCGGGGTCCAGCGTCGATCCGGAAGGCCGCCTTCGACTCGATGCCGAGGCTTTGACTGAGCTGCGCCGCCGTTGGGGAGCGATCCCTAGCATGCGCGATCTGTCCAGGGAGGCTGCGATGGGGATCGCCTGAATGGCTCGCGGTCGCCTTCGACGTCGGCGGCTGCATCTTGCCGAGGCCCCAGCCTTTCTCCCACTCCCGCAGGGTGCCGCGCCGCTCTCGGTCACATCCTTGCCGCAGGCTGCGACCATGCTGCCTGACTGGCTTCTCGACCGACCGGCGCTACGCGACTATTTCGACTTGCTGACCATCGAGCGCGAAGGGAATCGATACGTCGAGGAGGGACTTGCCCTTTTCCTGAGGCGATACCGCCCAAAGGCCCCGCTGCAGGCGGTCACGGCCGTCGTACGGCGCTCGGCACCTTCGGTGATGTCACCGGGGATCCCGAACGAGACCGGCTAGGGGCTGGCGGCGCCGGGGCCTTCGAGGTAGCGGGGGAGCTCGGTCTCGTACTCAGGGAAGTAGCCCTCCACGACGGAGCAGTCGAAGCGATCCATGATCGAGGTGGGCGGCTCGCGGTCGAGCAGGAAGGCGATGGTCGCGCGGACGATCGCCGCCGGGTCGGCCCCGACGCGCTCGATCAGGTCGTCGGGGACG
>DASYRA010000048.1:0-18735 GCA_036004845.1 Candidatus Limnocylindria bacterium | reverse complement strand
GGGACCGGCTACGAGGCGATCATCGTGCCCGGCGGCGGGACGGTGAGTCCGGCTTCGCCCACCAGCAGCTCTGAGGGAAAGCACTACATCCACATGCTGGGGCGCGAGGTCTACAAGTACGCCACCCGCCAGCTGGCCGATTCGGCGGTCGCCGCGCTGCGCAAGGCGGGGCTGACGGTCGACGATGTCGACCAGTTTGTCTTCCACCAGGCCAACCTGCGGATCATCGAGCACGTCGAGCGCCAGCTGGGCATCCCCGAGGAGAAGACCTACATCAACATCGAGAAGTACGGCAACACCAGCGCCGCATCGGTGCCGATGGCCCTCGCCGAGGCGGTCGCCGCCGGCCGCATCAAGCCAGGCGACAACATCCTGATGGTCGCCTTTGGGGCGGGCTACACGGCTGGTGCTGCGGTGGTGGAATGGACCGCCGACCCGCAGCGTGCCTTCCTGGCGCCCGGTGCCCAGACCCGACTCGGACAGCCACAGCAGCGCGCCGAGCAGATCGCCCCCGAACCAGCCGCGGTCGGCTGAGCCGATGTTCGACCTGACCGGGCGGGTCGCGCTCGTCACCGGTGGCAGCCGCGGCCTGGGTCGGGCGATCGCCCTGGCCTTCGCCGGGCAGGGTGCAGACGTCGCCGTCAACTATCGGGGCAACGCCGATTCCGCCGAGGAGGTTGCCGGCCAGATCCGCGCCCTGGGTCGCCGGGCGCTCGTCATCCAGGGCGACACCTCCCTGGGGCGCGAGGCCTGCCAGGCGATCGTGGACGCCGCGGTCACTGAGTTCGGCAAGGTCGACATCCTGGTCAACAACGCAGGGATCACCCGCGACAACCTGATGATGCGGATGGACGCCGACGAGTGGGAGTCGGTCCTCGACACCAACCTCTCGGGCCCGTTCTGGATGACCCGCGCCATCGCCAGGCCGATGCTCAAGGCCCGGTCCGGCCGGATCATCAACATGAGCAGCGTCGCTGGGCGGATGGGAAACGTCGGCCAGGCCAACTACGCGAGTGCCAAGGCGGGGCTGATCGGCCTCACGAAATCGGTCGCGCGCGAGCTGGCCAGCCGCGGGATCACCTGCAACGCGATCGCCCCGGGGTTGATCGAGACCGAGCTTACCGCCGATATCTCGGAGGCGGCCCGCAAGTTCGTCATCGACAGCACGCCGCTGGGCTACATCGGCTCCGTCGAGGATGTCGCCGCCGCCGCGGTCTACTTCGCCTCGGATGAGTCGCGCTACGTCACCGGCCAGGTGCTGGGCGTTGACGGTGGGATGATGATGGGAAGCTGACGGGGAGACTCAAGGAGGAGGGTCGCGTGTTCACGGACGAGGTTCTGATCGGTCTGCGCTGGATCCACTTCGTGGCCGGCATCACCTGGATCGGGCTGCTCTACTGGTTCAACCTGGTCAACGTGCCGTTCCAGGCGCAGCTTGACGCCGGCCTCAAGCCCCAGGTCAATCCACCCCTCTTCAGCCGCACCTTGTTCTGGTTCCGCCATTCCGCCTGGGTCACTGTGCTGGCGGGCATCCTGCTGATCTGGGGCCTCTACTGGCAGGACGGCAATCTGTTCGGCAGCGACACCGAGAAGACCATCTTCACCGGAGGCCTTGTTGGTCTGGTGATGCTCTTCAACGTGTGGGCCCTGATCTGGCCGAACCAGCGCAAGGCGATCGCCGCCATACGGGCTGGCGAGGCGCCCGATCCGGCCTGGGCGCGCACCACCCTGTATGCGTCACGGACCAACTTCACGCTCTCGTTCCCGCTCCTCTTCTTCATGGCCGGCTCGAGCCATTACCCCATGGATTGGGCGGGCATCGTGATCGTTGGATTGATCCTCGCTGCCATCGGCCTGGGCGTGGTGCTGACGGTGCAGAAGTACTGGACGGTGCGCTTCTAGGCGCCTGAAACGCTGCGCCGGGGGGCTGAAAGGCACCGACGCGCCGGCCATTGCACAATGGCTGCATGTTCACTCTCCGAAAGCTGATCCACCCCCGTCCCGTCCATGCCCACTGCGACATCCCGTGCGGCATCTACGACCCCGAGCAGGCCCGCATCGAGGCCGAGTCCTGCCTGCGCATCATCGAGAAGCACGATGCCAGCGACGACAAGCTCTTCCGCGCGCGCTGCATCCATGCCAAGGAGGAGCGCGCCGAGCTCGTCAAGCATCACCTCGACGTCCTCTGGCACGACTATTTCAAGCCGGAGCACCTCGAGCAGTACCCCGAGCTGCACGACACCTTCTGGAAGGCAACCAAGCAGGCCAGCCAGGTGAAGCAGTCGCTCGACGTTGCGGCCGCCAAGGACCTGCTCGCCATGATCGACAAGATCGATGGCATGTGGAAGGCCACCGGAGGCCCGGAGAAGACGCGCGTCAGCGGACGCCCCTCCTAGGTCGGTGGCGCGACGGAGGGGCCTGGCCGGGCCGTTGTTCCTGGGGCTCGGGATGGCGGCCGGCATCAGCGTCGGGCGCCGATGGCTGGACGTGGTCGAGGTGCACGGCGCGTCAATGGCGCCTTCGCTGCTCCCCGGCGATCGTCTGCTGGTGGAGTCCCGATCGTTCGAGGGCCGTTCGCCGCGTCCGGGAGAGGTGGTTCTGGCTGCCGACCCGCGCGCGCCGGGCCGCGAGCTCATCAAGCGCGTGGCGACCGTCGACGACGGCGCAGGATTGGCCGACCTGCGGGGCGACGCTTCGACGGCCAGCACCGACTCGCGCGCGTTCGGGGCCGTCCCGCTGACGGCGATTCGCTGGCGCGCGGTGTTCCGCTACTGGCCGCCGCAGCGCGCGGGCCGCCTCCCGCCGACTCGGTAACGAGTCAGGGCGCCCCGCACAGGACGGCGACTGCTTCCACGCACCCCGCGCGGTCGGCGGGGAGCAGCTCGACCCGCTCTCCGGCCTCCGCGCGGATCAGCCACTCGGTTCCGGGAACCGGTCGGACGGCGATGCGAGCCGCGGGGGCCCGCTCGCGGATGAATCCGACGACCGGACCGAGTCCCGCATCGCCGTACTCCTGCCGGATCGCCCCGGTATCGACGAGCACCAGGTCGGGTTCGCGCAGCACCACAGCCTGGTGCAGGCGAGCGGCATCGTTGTAGAAGAACGCGAGGGCACCGCTCAGCCGTCCCTCGACGGCATCGGCCAGATCGTGGTCACGGGTGAGGCAGTACACCAGGACCTCGTGAGACTGATCTGGCGTGGGATCCATGGTTTCGCGAAGCCTATCACCCGCCCCCGATGGGCTTGGGAGGGGACCAGCGCTACAATTCCGTGCTCATGGCCACGACGACCACCCCCGCGCGACGCCGGGCAGACCACGAGCTGAGCGCGCCCCGCCACCAGGCGCTCGGCAGTCTGCTCGGGCGTGTCTGGCCCGTCGATCAGGTCGGCGTCGAGGAGCGTTCGGCCATGCTGGCCAAGCGCAGCATCAAGCGCGAATCGAAGCTGTGGGCGCTCGACCTCGCCATTCGCATGGTCGACCTGACCACGCTCGAGGGAAAGGACACCGCAGGCAAGATCCGGGCGCTGGCCGGCAAGGCTCGCCGCCCCGACCCGACCGATCCCAGCATCCCCAGCGTCGCCGCGCTGTGCGTCTACCCCAACATGATCGCCACTGCCAAGGAGGCCCTCGCCGGGTCGACCGTCAAGGTCGCCTCCGTCGCCACCTACTTCCCGTCCGGCCAGGCCCCGCTTGCGGTCAAGCTCGAGGACGTTCGCCAGGCGGTGGCGGCCGGCGCCGACGAAATCGACATGGTGATCGATCGCGGCGCATTCCTCTCCGGGCATTACGCCCAGGTCTTCGACGAGATCGTGGCGGTGAAGGAGGCGGCGGGGGACCATCACCTGAAGGTGATCCTCGAAACGGGCGAGCTCGAGACGTACGACAACGTGCGCCGCGCATCCGTGCTGGCGATGGCCGCCGGGGCCGATTTCATCAAGACCTCGACCGGCAAGGTGCAGCCGGCGTCGACCCTGGCGGTGACGCTGGTGATGCTCGAGGCGATCCGCGACTTCTACGCTCAGACGGGCCGCGCGGTCGGCATGAAGCCAGCCGGCGGGATCCGCACCGCCAAGGAGGCGATCGGCTACCTGACGGTGCTGTACGAGACGCTTGGGCCGGACTGGATGACTCCCGACCGCTTCCGGTTCGGCGCGTCGACGCTGCTCAACGACCTCCTGATGCAGATTCGCAAGGAGCGCACCGGTCGGTATTCCGGGGGCGACTATTTCACCCTCGACTGATCCGATGGTCGAGGTCGATCCCGGCCGGCTCGAGGCTTGACCTCACGTCGCGCGTCTCCCCGGCGTTCCACTCGTGTGCACCTGCCCCCGTTTCAGCGGTTGGTCGACGACCATGCGGCTGAGCTGCATCGGTTTCTGGTCGCCTCGGTTGGCCAGACCGATGCCGAAGATTGCCTGCAGGAGACGCTCCTCTCGGCGCTGCGCGCATACCCGCGTCTGCGGCACGCCGACAACCTCAGGGCGTGGCTGTACACGATTGCCCAGCGCAAGGCGACCGATGCCGTTCGGTCGATGTCGCGCCATCCGCAGAGCGACCTGGACGGCGTGGCGGAGGGGCGCCTGGCCGGCGACCCGCCACCGACCTCTGACGATGGGCTATGGCGATCCGTCCGAGCGTTGCCGGCCAAGCAGCGCGCGGCGGTGATCCACCGTTTCGTCTTCGACCTGGCCTACCGCGACGTGGGTGAGCGGATGGGGATCAGCGAAGAGGCTGCCCGACAGAACGTCAGCGCCGGCCTGCGCCGGCTGCGCAAGGAGGTGGACCGATGACCGATCTCGAGCAGGGGCTGCGCAACGCGCCCGCCGCGGAGCTCCATCGTGGAGCGCTGGGAGCGGCGCTCGCTCAGCGCGCCGCGAAGTCTGGCCTCCTCGACGTGGCCTATGCCGAGCTCGATTCCCCGATCGGCGAGCTGCTCGTCTTCGTCACGCCACGCGGCCTGCTCCGAATCAAGTACGCCGATGAGCCGATCGAAGGGGTCCTCGCCGAGGTTGCGGCGCGGGTGTCGCCTCGCATCCTGCGCGCACCGTCCCGCGCCGATGCGGTTCGTCGAGAGCTGGATGGCTATTTCGCCCTCCGTCGCCAACACTTCAACCTGCCGATCGACTGGTCGCTGGTCCACGGCTTTGCGGGAGGCGTGCTGCGCCAGACGGCGCGCATCCCGTTCGGCGACGTGCGCAGCTATGGCCAGGTCGCCGCCCAGGCGGGGTCGCCTCGGGCCGCCCGCGCCGCCGGCAACGCGCTTGGCTCGAACCCCATCCCGATCGTGGTGCCCTGCCACCGGGTTCTCCACGCGGACGGAAAGCTGGGAGGGTATTCGGGCGGCCTCGACCGCAAGCGGTTCCTCCTCGCCCTGGAGGGATCGCTGCCGGCCTGAGGCGGGGAGGCCGGCCATCATTCCAGCGAGTCGCGAGCGCAACGGCTGCGTCCAGCGTCAGCCCCTGGCCCTGGCACCACGCCTCGGCAAAGGCCCTTCGTCCAGAGCTCGCCTCGCACCCAGTGGTGCACCCTGGCACGGATCCCGACCGGCGAGGTCATTTACTTCCTGGACGCCGGAGCGCAGACTGCCGATCTGGTCCGCGCTCGTGCCCAGAAGCGGCGGACTGGACATCAGGGAAATAGAGTGGTGAGTACCCGGCGCCAATTCCCGCAGGGGTTGCTGGGGCCGTCATCAGTGGTCGGCCCCGCGTTGCGGACGTTACGCGGGCTACTCGCCGGATCGGCTGCCAGGCTCCTCGCGCGGCCAAACCCTGTCCGCGCCGGGTGCTCCTCGAATCTTTCACCCACTTGCGAACGTCACTGTCGGCCCGCCCCCGCGCGGGAGCGGCAAGTTCACGCCGACGAACGCCACAGTACAAGGAGGATCCCATGAACCGATCTCGACGCGTCATGGCCGCGATCCTGGTGGCACTCGGCATGGTGATTGCTAGTACGGCGGTGGCCTCCGCCCACTCGCACGTGATCGGCCGGAATGGGCAGGTGATCGCCAACGGCCAGAACCACTACGCCTTCATCATGCAGGCGGACGGCACGTTCCTGACCTGCGACACCTTCACCCCGCTGGCCAATCAAGGCCCGGCCTGGTTCGGCCTGGAGACCGCGCACCACGGCCCTGATTCCGGTGACGCCGGCAAGGGCGACGGCTGCTACCTCGCGGACGGCAGCCCGCTGGGCGAGACCGATGACGTGAACCCAGCGATCGACTAGCGCGCGAGTGGCGGAGTCGACGGATATCGTCGGCTTCGCCGCCCTCAAAGCAGAGCGTGCACCGGACCACTGCCACAATCCACGACGTGATCCGGCTCGGACTCGCGTGCATCTTTGCGCTCCTCGCGATTGTCGGCTGTGCGAGGGGAAGTCCCACCGCCACTGCCTCGTCTGCGATCTTCGTCGTGGATTCGGCGACGGCCTCCTGCGCGGATGGGTCGGTTGGAGTGGATCTGGCGATTGAGCACGCGGTGGCCCGTCCGGGGTATCTCGACTGCATCACTGTGACCCTCCGGGCCGACGCGGACGGGACGACCTGGATCTGCGAACCGATGCGGAGTCCGGACGAGCCGCTCTGCGACGGCCCGCGGATGGAGCTCCGGGGCGCCAATATCGACCGTCTGCCGGCGACCTGGCATCCCTCGGCGGATATCAGGTGGTCGGACCCCATCCAGCTTCTGGGGCGGGTCCGATTTCTCTGACCGGCCGCGCGGCAGCCGGCGGGGGAGCCGTGAGATCAGTCGGTGGGGTGCGATAATCGGCCGGTCATGACCCTCACCAAGAAGCCGGAGAGCCGTCCCGCGCCCGCCTCGTGGGGCCTCTCCAAGCGCGGGATCCCGTGGGACTACGCGGCCGCTCCCGAGGCGACCGACCACATCGACATCCGGCGCGAGTACGGCCTCTTCATCGACAACGCCTTCGCCCCAAGCCGGCCGAAGGCGACCTTCACAGTCATCAACCCCGCCACCGAGGAGCCGCTCTCGCGGGTGGCGAAGGCGTCCAGGGCCGATGTCAACCGCGCCGTGGTGGCTGCCCGGCGTGCTCACGACACCGTCTGGTCGCGTCTCCCCGGCAGCGAGCGGGCGAAGTACCTCTACCGCATCGCGCGGATCATGCAGGAGCGCTCCCGCGAGTTCGCCGTGGTCGAGACGATGAACTCGGGCAAGCCGATCAAGGAGAGCCGCGACGTCGACGTGCCGCTCGCCGCGGCGCACTTCTTCTACTACGCGGGCTGGGCCGACAAGCTCGACTACGCGTTCCCCGGACGCGCGCCGCGTTCCCTCGGCGTGGCGGCGCAGATCATCCCCTGGAACTTTCCGCTGCTGATGCTGGCCTGGAAGATCGCGCCAGCCCTCGCGGCCGGGAATACCGTGATCCTGAAGCCCGCCTCAACCACGCCCCTGACGGCCTATCTGTTCGCCGACGTGGTGCGCCAGGCCGAGCTGCCGCCCGGGGTCGTGAACATCATCACCGGGCCGGGTGAGATCGGGATGGAGCTGGTCCGCCACCCGGACGTCAACAAGGTCGCCTTCACCGGCTCCACGGCGGTCGGCAAGATGATCGGCCGCGCCGTCGCCGGCAGCCGGAAGAAGCTGACCCTGGAGCTCGGCGGCAAGGCCGCCAACATCGTCTTCGACGATGCCCCGCTCGACCAGGCGATCGAGGGGATCATCAACGGCATCTACTTCAACCAGGGCGAGGTGTGCTGCGCCGGTTCGCGCCTGTTCGTGCAGGAGTCGGTCTACGAGCCGCTGCTCGACAAGCTCAAGGCGCGCCTCTCGACGCTGCGCGTCGGCGACCCGCTCGACAAGAACACCGATGTCGGCGCCATCAACTCGGCCGGGCAGCTGGCCAAGATCGCCGAGCTGGTGCAGTCCGGGATCGAGGAGGGGGCCGAGATCTTCCAGCCCGATTGCGTCCTGCCCGACAAGGGCTTCTTCTTCCGGCCCACCCTCTTCACCGGCGTCAGCCAGAGCCACCGGATCGCCCAGGAGGAGATCTTCGGCCCGGTCCTCTCGGTGCTCACCTTCCGGACCCCGGAGGAGGCGATCGAGAAGGCGAACAACACCCCATATGGCCTCTCGGCGGGGGTCTGGACCGAGAAGGGGAGCCGCATCTTCAAGATGGTCGCCGCCATGAAGGCTGGCGTCGTGTGGGCCAATACCTTCAACCGCTTCGACCCCACCTCGCCGTTCGGCGGCTACAAGGAGTCCGGCTACGGCCGCGAGGGCGGCCTTCACGGCCTGGGGGCATATCTGGATCTCTCGCCTGACGGAGCGAACGCCCGGTGAGTGTTGTCTCGATCCGGGATTCCGTGGCACGCCTGACTGATGCCTGGCGTCCCGTCGACCTCGCAACCGCGAATGACGCCATCGTCCGGCTCTCCCGCCTGGAAGGCGCCTACGACTGGCATCACCATGAGGAGGATGAGCTCTTCCTCTGCTGGGAGGGAGCCTTCCGGATCGAGATGGAGGGCAGTGCGCCCGTCAGCCTGGAGCGTGGCGACATCTTCGTGGTCAGCGCCGGTGTCGAACATCGACCCGTGGCCGATGCGCCGGCGTACACGCTCGTCATCGAGAAGCCGGAGACGGAGCAGCGAAGCTGATGGCGCAGCGGCGAACCCTCACAAAGCCGCGGGCACAAGCCGCGTCCGTCCTGCGATCCCGCCACGCGGCACCGCTGGCGACGACGAACGGCGCCGCCTCGACGCAGCGGCTCGAGGTCCGCAAGACGTACAAGCTCTACATCGGCGGTGCCTTCCCGCGCACAGAATCCGGACGCGCGTACGAGATCCACGGGGCGAGGGGCGAGCTGCTGGCCAACGCCTGTCGCGGGACGCGCAAGGACATCCGCGATGCGGTGCGAGCTGCCCGAACTGCCCTGCCGGGGTGGGCCGCCAGGACCGGATTCAACCGCAGCCAGATCCTGTATCGGATTGCTGAGCTGATGGAGGGGAGGCGCGACCAGTTCATCGGCGAGGTCATGTCTGCAGAGGGGATCGGCCGGCAGCGCGCCACGCGCCTGACCGACGCCGCCATCGACCGCTGGGTGTGGTACGCCGGCTGGGCCGACAAGTTCAGCCAGGTCAACGGCTCGGTCAACCCCGTCAACGGCAGCTACTTCAACTTCAGCGTGCCAGAGCCGAGCGGGGTGGTCGGCGTCATCGCGCCCGAGGGGTCGAGCCTGCTTGGGCTGGTCAGCCGCCTGGCGCCGGTGATCGTGTCGGGGAACTGCGCGGTGGTGCTCGCATCCGAGACGCGGCCGCTGCCGGCGGTGACCCTGACCGAGGTGCTGGCCACCTCCGACGTCCCCGGTGGGGTCGTGAACCTCATCACCGGGCTGCGCCGCGAACTCGTGCTGCACCTGGCCGGCCACATGGATGTCAACGCCCTCGACGCCTACGGCCTCGACCCTGCCGAGGGGGTGGCCGTCGAAGAGCTGGCCACCGAGAACGTGAAGCGCCTCGTCAGGCCTCCCAGGGGTGGCGCCGATGCCGTCGACTGGCTGAGTCCGAACGCGCAGTCGCCGTACCTGATCGGGGAGTTCGTCGAGACCAAGACGGTCTGGCACCCGATCGGCAGCTAGACAGGGCCGCTCCGGCCATCCTCCCGTGCCACGCGCTGCATCGCGACGAGGAACTGGGAACGCAGGACGCGCGGCCCGAAGAGGACCATGAGCGTACCGAGGATTCGGCCGCGCACGCCGCGGTAGACGCGGTACCGCTCGCAGACGATGCGCGTGCCGCCCCCCGGCTGTCCGGAGATCGAGTAGCGGATGGTGCCGACCGGCTCGGCGATGTTGGCCTCCACCTGCGTGAGCGTCACGACATCGGGTTCCGACCAGTCATAGCGCTCGCGGCTCCAGGCGTAGGAGACCCCCTCCGTGACCTCCGCCCAGGAATTGCCCACGGCGTGGACGCGGTAGACGGCTGGATCACAGGTCTCCTTCCAGACGACCTCTCGCCTGGGCGAGAAGTCGACCAGCGCATCGATGACGGTCTCGGCGGCGAGCGGGACGTCCAGCTGCCATCGCGTGCGCTCGACCGGGCCCATCGGCCTAGCTCCACCCCAGCCAGGCGGCCAGCGTCGAGCCGAACAGGAAGGCGGTGAGCAGGATCACCAGCCCCGTCAGCCCCCAGGCCAGGAGGTTCAGCCAGCGCGGGTTGGTGTGGCCGCCCATGATCCGCGGGTTGTTCACCAGCCGCAGCATGAAGATCAGGATGATCGGCAGCAGGATGCCGTTGAGGTTCTGGCTGACCAGGATGACGCCGATCAAGGGCAGTCCCGGGACCAGGACCACGACGGCGCCGATCAGGATCAGGGCCGTGTAGAGGCCCATGAAGGCGGGTGCCTCGCTGAATTTGCGCGACACGCCCGACTCCCAGCCGAACGACTCGCACACCGCATAGCTGGTGGTGAGCGGCATGACGGTCGCCGCCAGCACCGATGCCCCGAACAGCCCGAGGGCGAAGAGCCCCTTGGCAAAGTCGCCCGCGACCGGTGCCAGGGCCAGCGCGGCATCCTCGGCGCTCTCGATGCGGATGCCGCGCGGGAAGATGGTGACCGCTGTGACGATGACGATGAAGAGGGCGATGACGTTCGTCCATACGCCTCCCAGGACCGCGTCGGCGCGCTCGAACGGCAGCTCCTCGGGCCCCAGCCCCTTGTCGGCGACCGATGACTGCAGGTAGAAGAACATGTACGGCGTGACCGTGGTCCCCACCGTGGCCACCATCAGCAGCAGGGCATTTGACGTCAGCGAGACCGATGGCGTGATCAGCGCACGCCCGACCGCGCCCCAGTCCGGGCCAGCCACGAAGGCGCTCACCACGTACGCGCCGAAGACGACCGCCACCGACAGGAAGACGCGCTCCACCGCCCGGTAGCTGGCGAAGACCACCAGCGCCCAGATGCCGGCCGCCACGATCGGCACCGTTGCGTAGCGGGAGATGCCGAAGATCTCGAGCGCCGCGGCGGCCCCGGCGAACTCGGCCACGATGTTCGCCCCGTTGGCGATGAGCAGCACGATCATCGCGAAGAGGGTCCAGCGGATCCCGAAATCGTCGCGGATCAGATCGCCCAGCCCCTGCCCGGAGACCGCGCCCATGCGTGCCGCCATCTCGAGGACGACCACGAGCAGGATCGTGGTGAGCGGGAAGATCCAGAGCAGCGAGAGGCCGGTCTCGGCGCCGAGGACGCTGTAGGTGGCGATCCCACCGGCGTCGTTGCCGGCCAGGCCGGCGATCAGCCCGGGCCCCATCACCCCCAGGAAGGCCAGCACGCCGGACCGATGGACGCGGAAGTTCGGCAGTCGCTCGCGCAGGGATCGCTGCACGCGCCGAATCGGGCGGGGGAGTGCCAGGCGCCGGGTCACGTCGCCTACCTCTCCTCGGCCGGCTCGTAGATCTCCGGGAGGCGCTTCCGCCACCCCTCGCCCAACGCGCGTTCGAACGCGTCGTCGACGGTCACGATCCCCTGCAGGCGGCCCTCCCCGTCGACCACCGGCAGCGCCAGCAGGTTATAGCGCGCGATCGCCGCGCCAACCTGCTCCGCATCGAGGTCCACGCCCACGCTGATCGGGTCCGGGCGCATGAAGGCACTGACCGTCGTCTCGGGTGCGGCGACGATCAGCCCACGGAGGGTGATGGTGCCGACCAGCATCCCATCCGCGTCGGTCACGTAGAGGTAGTAGACCTGATCGGCGTCCGGATGCAGCTCGCGCAGGCGCTCGATCACCTGCTCGGCGGTCATCTCGGGAGTAACGGTGATGAACTCGGTCGTCATCAGGCCGCCGGCGGTCTCCTCGCCGTAGGCCAGCAGCTCGCGCACATCCGACGCCTCGTCGGGCTCCATCAGGCCCAGCAGCTGCTCCTGGCGCTCCTCGGAGAGGTCGGCGACGAGGTCGGCGGCCTCATCCGGCCCCATCTCCTCCAGGATGTCAGCCGCCTTCTCAGGCGAGAGCGCTTCGAGGATGTCGACCTGATCGTCGGCCTCGAGCTCCTCGAGGACATCGGCGGCGCGCTCGTCGTCGAGGGCGGCGAGGATCCCGGTCCTGTCGCGCGGCGCCAGCTGCTCCACGATGTGGGCCACGTCCGCGGGATGGAGCGTGCCGAGCGCGGCGTGCGGGACGCGCAGCTTCAGGCTCGAGACGCTCGACTCGACCGGATCGACGTCCTCCCACTCGATGTAGTTCTCCGCCTCCAGGTGCAGGGCGCGCGCCAGCCGCTCGCCGGGGCCGGAGAGGCCGAGCCTGCGCAGGATCCCGGCCAGCCCGACGTCGACGGCCACCAGCCGGAGCCGCCCCTCGACCGGCGCGAGCTGGATGTCGTTGACGCGGACAATCTTGCGATCCTCGACGTCCACGATCTGCTTGTCGAGCAGGTCCAGCCAGAGGCGAATCTCGTTGGGGCGCTGGCGAAAGCTGGCCATGTCGATGAGCGTGGTGCGCAGGCGCGCCCCTCCGGCGTCGATCTCCTCCACGTCGGTCCATGGCAGGAAGATGTCGCGCCCGCCCGCAACGCGCACAACCAGACCGGTGACCGGCGGGTATTGCTCGCCGAGCGCCACGATCAGGTCGCGGACCTTGCCGAACGACTCGCCATGCCGGTCGCGGACCGGCCGGCCGACCAGCCGGCTGAGGAAGAGCATGGACGACCACCTCGCTCTGGCGTCGATTGGACTTGACGCGCGCAGGTGGTCGAGGTCGACGCTAGGCGTTCACCCTCGCCCCGGCCATCGGCCTCGGGCGCGCGGAGATTCGGCTATCGGAACCGGCATCCACCGTGGATCGTGCTGCGCCTCGGTGCGGTCTCCACGCCACGACAGCCGTGTGTGCAGCCGTCGGGTCCGCCTGATTCTAGCCCGGGCTCGGTGCCTGCGAAACCCCTCAGGAGGCGCTGATCGGTGTCTCATGGACCTGATCCCGGGCACGCGCGCGGTGCCGGGCCACCTTCGCCTGGTTCCCACAGGTGCGCATGTCGCACCACCGTCGTCTCCCGGTGGGGGACCGGTCGATGAACATGTAGCGGCAGCCCGCATTGGCGCAGACCCGGAGCCGCGAGGGCGCGTCGTCGGCCAGGAACTGGGCGAGCGAGCTGGCGATGGTCGCGCGCGCCTGGTCGAGCCGATCGCCGACCTGCGCGAACGTGTACCGCGTCCCGTCCGGATCGCGCTCGATCTGGTGGTAGTGCAGCCCGTGGCGAAGGATGTGGTTGAGGTCGCGCAGCTGATCGCTGGTCGGGTGGCCGCTCTCCGTCACCTCCTCGGCGATCTGATGCAGGACCTGGCGCAGATGACGGAACCGTTCGATGCGCCGAGCCGTCTCTTCGGGGTCGCGTCGAAGGCGGGCCGCCTCGGCCGCCAGCCCCCGGCCGCTGATCAGGCGTCGCTGACGAAGCCAGGCCAGCAGCGAGGTGATGTCGGGCACCGCGTCGACGGGCTCGCCGCGCTCGTATTCGAGCGTGTTTCCAAAGGAGATGAAGAGCTCCTCGGCCTGGTCAGGCTCGGGGAGCGTCGTCGTATCAAGGAGCATGTAACCATTGTACACGGCTTGACAAGTTACTCCGAGCTCGCTACAGTATCCCATGTAACCGTTCATTAGATATTTATCAGTTACAGGGATCTACGAAGGGAGGCTCGGAAGATGGTTGGTTTGGTACTCGTGCTCGCGGTCGTGGTCGTCATTGACCTTGCCGCAGTCCTCTGGGGGACCGACAGTCGCTCGCCCGGCGACGACGTTCCCTCTCACCGCGCCTAGCAATTCGTCCCGAGCCGAACTCGCGGATCCCAGCACACCCAGGAGGTTTCCCATGAGCCGAGGAGCAACATATCTCGGTCTGCTCGCAAACCTGCGGCAGAACGAGATGCTCTACGAGGCACGCCAGCGTACTCGTTCGACGGAACCGATCCGTCCACGCCGTGAAGGCGGCCTCGGCGCCTCGTTGCTGCGCGCCCTGCGCATCACCAAGCGCTGACCCGACACACACACGACGCGGCCCAGCCCCTCGCCCGGGACTGGGCCGCTTTTTTCGTCCCCGTAGAATTGCCCGCATGCCCCGGCCCCGAGCGATCTCGCGCACCGATCCGACCGTCATCAGCAACGCGGACATGGCGCGCATCTTCAACGAGATCGCCGACATGCTCGAGATCTCCGGCGAGCTCGTCTACAAGGCGGTCGCCTACCGACGGGTCGCCGACGCGGTCGAGCGCTGGCCCGATGACGTCGCTCACCTGTTCCAGACCGATGACCCACCCAAGATCCCGGGTGCCGGCCCGGCACTGACCACCAAGCTGGCCGAGCTGGCCACCACCGGGCAGCTGGGCTACCACGACAAGATGCGCGCCCAGGTCCCGACCGGGCTGCTGGAGATCCTGAAGATCCCCGGGGTCGGCCCTCGAACCGTGAAGCAGCTCCACGACGAGCTGGGGATCGAGTCGGTCGATGCGCTGCGGGCCGCCGCGGAGGCCGGCACGCTGCGCAGTCTCAAGGGGCTGTCGGCTCGTACCGAGGAGAACATCCTCTCTGCCATGGCCCGCCTCGCCTCGCGGGGCACGCGCCTGCTGCTGCATGACGCCGACGCGCTGATGTCCGACCTGGTCGACCGGCTGCGCGAGGTGCGCGGTGTGCGGGCGATCGAGCCGGCGGGATCGCTGCGTCGCCGCAAGGCGACCATCGGCGATCTCGATCTGCTCGCGGCGACGACGGAGCCGGCACGCCTGATCCGCGCGCTCGACAAGCTGACGAGCGTGGAGCACGTGCTCAATGCCGGGACCGACAAGTCGAGCATCGTGCTGGCCGATGGGCCCCAGGTCGACCTGATGGTCTGCCCGCCGTCGGCCTGGGGCAGCCACCTCGTCCACTTCACTGGCAACAAGGACCACAACGTCGCCCTTCGGGGTCGGGCGCTGGATCGCGGCCTCTCGCTCTCCGAGAAGGGATTCAAGGTCGTGGAGACCGGTGAGCTCCAGCCGATCGCCAGCGAGGAGGAGGTCTACGCGCGACTGGACCTGCCGTGGATCCCTCCCGAGCTGCGCGAGGACACCGGCGAGATCCAGGCCGCGGTGGCCGGCAGCCTGCCGACCCTCGTCGAGGTGACCGATCTGCGCGGCGACACGCACGTGCACTCGGACTGGACCGATGGGGTCGATTCGATCGAGGTGATGGCTCGCGCGGCACGCGGCCTCGGCCACGCGTGGATCGTGCTGACCGACCACTCACCATCGCTCGGCGTCACCCGCGGCCTGTCGTTTGAACGCGTGTCCGAACAGCGGGAGGAGATCGCCCGCCTGAATGCCGAGCTTGCGCCCTTTCGTATCCTGCACGGCACCGAGATGGAGATCCGTGCCGATGCGACCCTCGACTATCCCGATGAGCTGCTGGCGGGGTTTGACGTCGTGGTCGCGAGCGTGCACACCGCCCGCGGCCAGTCGACCGAGCAGCTCACCCGTCGCACCCTGGCGGCGATCGACAACCCCAACGTGGACATCATCGCCCACCCCACGGGGCGGATCGTGAATCGCCGCGACCCGATCGCGCTCGATTGGCCGCGGGTGTTCGAGGCGGCCGCGCGGACCGGCACCGCGCTCGAGCTGAACGGCAGCCCCCGCCTCGACCTCGATGACGCCCTGGCGCGCGGCGCCGGCAAGTCGGGCGTCCGACTCACGCTGGCCAGCGATGCGCATCGCACCGAGGAGCTCGATCAGCTGCGGTACGCGGTGTCGGTGGCCCGCCGGGCGTGGCTGAGCCCCGCTCAGGTGATCGGGACGCGCTCGGCGGACGAGCTGTTGGGCCTCCTGCCATGACCGCCACCGGCGCGCACCGCGAGGGCCTGTGGATCGTCGGGCGACGCATCGAGCGGCCCGATGCGATCGTGCTTGCCCTGGTGATGGGCGGCCTGGTCATCTACGGCTGGTTCGCGTCATCGTTCTGGCTCGCGGTGGCGATCGCGGGACAGCTGGCGATCGGCGGGATGGGCGCGGTCTGGGTCATCGGGCCAGTGCGCTCGCGATTCGGCTTCGCGCGCTACGCGACGTTCCCGGTCGCGGCGGTGGCGCTCACCCTGCTCGGCCAGACGCTGAACCAGATCGCCCAGCTGGCGGCCGCCCCGGTGGTCGTGCTGCTCCTCTTCGGGGTCCTGTGGTTCGAGCTGCGACTGCCGGAGGGACGATCGCCGCGGCTCAGCATCGACCTCAGCCTGGTGGGGATCGTCTTCGCCGCCGCGGCCGGAATCGCGGCCACCTTCCCGACCGCATCCTGGCCACCGGCCGTGCTGCTGGTGGTGATTGCGGCCGCCGTGCCGGCCCTTCGTGCCGCGGAGCTGCGCGGACGATACGGGGTCGAGGCGGTCGGCCAGGCGGCGCTGCACCTGCTGGCCATCGCCCAGCTTGGCGCCAGCCTCGCCCTGCTGCACCTGCCCGGCGTGGTCGGCTCGGCCGTGCTGGCACTGGGCTTTCACGCGTGGGCCGGCGCCGCCGAGGCGCTCGACAACGGCGCCCGCACACGGGCCGTTGCCGTCGAGTTCGGCAGCCTGGCGCTGCTGGGGCTGCTGGTGGCGATGCTCCTGCGACCGGCATGAACGAGGCGACGGCCGGCCAACCGCACGACGCGCACGCCTAGCCGCGGTGCGCGTTGACACCCTTTCCGGGCTCTGCTACAACAAGGCGCCCTTCGGCCGGGTGACCCCGCCACACGGGCATTTCCGCACCATTGACCGCCTCAAATTGAGGTTGGGGAGACGATGACGCTCGACGAGACGGAGACCGTCAACCGCCAGCGCAGGCACCTCACCGATATCGCCATCGGGCAGGCGACCCGTGGCGAATGGGAGGCGGCGGTCTCCACCAACCAGCAGATCCTCGAGCTCGGCGGCGACACCGACGCCTACAACCGGCTGGGCAAGGCGCTCGCCGAGCTCGGCCGTCATGCCGAGGCGCTGGAGGCCTACCAGGGAGCCCTGGCACGCGACGCCACCAACCGGATCGCCGAGCGCAACGTGGGGCGGCTGCGGGTCATCGCCGGAGGCGGGGCGGAGGCCGCAGCGGTGGGGGACGGCAAGCCCGAGAAGGCATCGGCTTCGCATTTCATCGAGGAGATGGGCAAGACCGGCCACGCCCGGCTCATCAACCTGCTCCCCGCCAAGCAGCTCGCCCCGCTCTCGGCCGGCGACGCCGTCGAGCTGGTGCTCGAGGGGCCCCTGTTGGTGGCGCGTGTCGGCGAGGTCGAGGTGGGACAGGTCGAGCCACGCATCGGCTCACGACTTGCCAAGCTGATGAAGGCCGGCAACCGCTATGAGGCCGCCATCACGACCGTCGATCGCGACGAGGTGCGGGTCATCATTCACGAGACCTTCGCCCATCCCGCCAACTTCGGTAAGGTCAGCTTCCCCGGCAGCGCGACCGGCCGGCCGGGTGACGTCCGACCGTACATCAAGGGCACGGCGCTCCGCTACGATGACGAAGAGGAGTCCGAGGAGTTGGAGGAGGAGACTGAGGAGGTCGAGGAGCTCGACACCAGCCTTCCGGAATTCTCCGCCGAACCCGACCTCGAGGAAGAGCTGCTCGAAGAACCGTAGGAGCCCGATTGTCCGAGGCCGAACGGAAGCGACTGGATTACGTCGTTCTTCCACGCCGCCTCCCCGGGCTCGCACTGCTTGAGCGCTATTTCCCCTCGCCGGCCGATAACCAGCTCGACGCCGAGCTGACCGCCTTCGGACGACCCGGCGACACGGTTCTCGACCCATGGGCCGGCACCGGCTGGACCGCCCGCCGCGCGATCGCACACGGGATGCGGGTGGTCGCCGCCGATCCGTCGCCCTTCGCGCAGCTGGCCGGCCAGGCGTTCCTGCTGGCACCTGAGCCGATCGCCCTGGATGCAGCCTTTGCGCAGCTCTCCGCCTCGCGCCGGGTCGACGTGCCGCTGCGTCAGCACCTGGAGGAGCTGTACGCCACCCGCTGTTCGACCTGCCGTCGCCCGGTGGTCGGGGAGCAGTTCATCTGGCCACGCGACGGGGACGCGCCCGGCCGGAAGATCTACCAATGTGCGAACTGCGACGTCTCGGTGGGGGGCCCGCAGGAGCGTGTGGCGCCCATCGACGACGCGGACCTCGCCAAGCTGGGGATCGACCGGCCGATCGAGCCGGAGCCGGTGCTGCCCGTCGGCGACCCGGCGGCCGACGTCGAGGATGACCTTCCACCCGCCCCGGTGGGGCTGACCGCCGAGCCCGACCTGGAGGACGACCCGGCAGCGCCGATCGGCGAGGCCGGCGGGCCGCCATCGCTGGCACCCGCGACACCGGACCCGCCAACGGGGTCGCTCCGCTCCGCCCGCCCGCGCTACGCCTCGACCGTTCGCCCGGATCCGACCGCCCAACCACCGGCCATCGACGTGCGGCAGAGCCTGCACTACCAGCAGCTGCGCGACCGCTTCCCGGTCCTCGACGGGCGAACGGAGCTGGTCGAGGAGCTGCTCGACCTCTACACGCCGCGCAACCTGTACGCCCTCCAGACCATCGCCAACAAGATCGACGCCGAGTTCCGCGAGCCGTCGCTGGCCGCCGTCTTCCGTCTGGCCCTCGCGGCCTGCCTCCTCCCCGGCAGCCGTCTCAACGGATACCCCGGCCGCGTCGCCTCGCTTCGCATCAGCGGCGGCCACGTGCGCCAGCCGGCTTCCCGTCACCAGCGTGAGGTCAACGTGTGGCGCCTCTTCGAGGCGGCGGTGCATGACGTGCGGAC
>DASYRA010000047.1:0-34152 GCA_036004845.1 Candidatus Limnocylindria bacterium | reverse complement strand
TGACCATGCCCCCGTCGACCCCGATCACCTGGCCGGTCACGTAGCGCGCCTCGTCGGAGGCAAGATAGACGGCAGCTGCGGCCACGTCGTCGACCGAGCCCAGGTAGCCGAGCGGCGTCATCGTCTTGAGCGCCTCAGTGGCAGCGGGCGGCAGATCGGCGGTCAGATCAGTCTCGATCAGACCCGGGGCCAGGGCGTTGCAGGTGATCCCGCGGCTCGCCAGCTCTCGAGCGGTCGACTTGGTGAGGCCGATGAGCCCCGCCTTGGCCGATGCGTAGTTCGCCTGGCCGGCGTTCCCCATCCGTCCGGCGGCGCTGGACATGTTGATGATGCGGCCGTATCGGGCCTTCATCATCGGGCGAGCGATGGCGCGGGTCATCCAGAACGGGCCCGACAGGTTCGTGTCGAGGACTGACTCCCATTCCTCCTCGTCCATCCGCATCATCAGGTTGTCGCGCGTGATCCCCGCGTTGTTGACCAGGATGTCGACCTTCCCGAACTCGTCGATGGCGGCCTTCACGATCGCCTCACAGGCCTCCCGGCCGGCGCTCGTGTCACCCTGGATCGCAATGGCGGCGCGTCCCAGGCCGCTGATCTCGGTGACCACCTCGGCCGCCGAGTCCGCGTTGCTGCGGTAATTCACCGCCACGTCGGCGCCCTGTCCGGCGAGGGCCAGGGCGATGGCGCGGCCGAGGCCCCGACCGCCCCCGGTGACGAGCGCCACCCTGCCGGTCAGGTCGTACATCAACCCGCGACCGCCAGCTCGGGCTCGCCCACCCGCGGCTTGCCGAGGCGGGTCTGCTCCCCGGGCGCCAGGAAGGCGCGCGCCGGATCGGCGGTCCACTCGACCACCGCCGCGCCGGCGGTGTAGCCCGCCCCGAAGGCGACCATCAGGATCTTGTCGCCGGGCTTGACGCGCCCGGCCGCGACCGCCTCGACCAGCGCCATCGGCACCGATGCCGCGCTCGTGTTGCCGTACTTCTCGATGTTGACGAAGACCTTCTCCTCGGGGATGTCGAGCTGCTTCTCCACGCTCTTGATGATGCGCAGGTTGGCCTGGTGGAAGACGAACTGGTCGACCTCGTCGACCCGCAGCCCGGCCGCGCGCAGGGCAGCCACGGCTGAGTCGGACATCTGGCGCGTGGCGTACTTGTAGACCTCGCCGCCAGCCATCTGCATCGTGTGCAGTCCTGCGGCAACGGTCTCGGCCGACGCCGGGAGCGCGCTGCCGCCGGCGCGAATGATGATCCCCTCGCAGCCGGTGCCGTCGCTGAACAGGTCCCAGCCCGTGAGCCCGCCGGGCTGGTCCGATGCCGAGAGCAGCACCGCGCCCGCCCCGTCTCCGAAGAGGACGCAGGTGCTGCGGTCCTTCCAGTTCAGGAACCGGCTCAGCACCTCGACGCCGATCACCATCACGTTGCGGTACATGCCACTCCGAATGAAGCTGCTGCCCGTGGCCAGGCCGTACAGGAAGCCGGAGCAGGCGGCCTGCAGGTCGAAGGCCGCGGCACGGGTCGCGCCCAGGGCAGTTGCCACCGTGACCGAGGTCGCGGGGAGCGGGTAGTCCGGCGTGCAGGTCGCCACGATGACCAGGTCGAGCTCGCTCGGGTCGAGCCCCGCCACCGCCAGGGCGTCACGCGCGGCGGGCACGCTGAGGCTGGTGCTGTTCTCGTCGTCCGCCGCGATGCGCCGTTCGCGGATGCCGGTCCGCGACACGATCCATTCGTCGGAGGTGTCGACGATCCTGGCCAGGTCGTCGTTGGTCATGATGCGCGATGGTGCATACATCCCCCACCCGGTGATCACGGCGTTCGGCGCCATCTGGTCCTGCTTCCTCCTCTCGACGGTCAGCGCGGGTCGATCTCGACGAGTGGCTGCTGGCGCTTCACCAGCGTGCCGCGCTCGACAAGGACGCGGACAACCTTGCCGGCCACGTCCGACTTGATCTCGTTGAACAGCTTCATCGCCTCGATCAGGCCGACGACCGCGCCGGCGCCGATCTCGTCCCCCTCCTGCACGTAGGGGCGCGCTCCAGGTGACGGCGCGGCGTACCAGACACCGGTCAGCGGGGCTGTCACGAAGCGCATCCCTGCGGCCGGCTCACCGAACGGGGTGAGGGACTCCGCCGAGGGAGCCGCGACGGGGACGCCGGCGGACGGCGGGCCGGATCCGGCGGGTTGGGCCGCGCGTGGGCGGACGAGTCGAACGACCAGGTCGCCCGCCTCCACCTCGAGCTCGTCGAGGCCGCTCGACTCGAAGCCCGGCGCCAGCAGGTCGATGGCCGCCAGCACCTGCTCCGATCGCGGCTCATCCGCGCTCACGCCACGTACCGCTTGAAGATGAGCGTCGCGTTGTGCCCGCCGAAGCCAAAGGAGTTGCTCATGGCGGTCTCGATCGCCGACTCGCGTGCGACGTTCGGGACGTAGTCGAGGTCGCAGTCGGGATCCGGGTTCTCGTAATTGATGGTCGGCGGCAGGATCCCGTTCTCGATCGCCAGGATGCAGGCGATCGCCTCGATCCCGCCTCCGGCGCCGAGCAGATGCCCGGTCATGCTCTTCGTGCTGCTGACCGGCACGTCGTGGGCGCGCTCGCCGAAGGTTGTCTTGATGGCGGCCGTCTCCGCCTTGTCGTTGGGCGCGGTGCTGGTCCCATGCGCATTGATGTAGCCGATCTCGTCGGTGCTCAGGCCCGCATCGGCCAGCGCCAGGCTCATCGAGGCAACCGCGCCGCGACCGCCGGGGGCGGGCAGGGTGATGTGCGATGCGTCGTCGGTGGCGGCGTAGCCGACCAGCTCACCCCGGATCGGGGCGCCGCGCGCCAGGGCGTGCTCGAGGGCCTCGAGGACCAGGACCCCGGCGCCATCGGCCATCACGAAGCCGTCCCGGTCGGCGTCGAAGGGACGCGACGCCGCATGCGGGTCGTCATTGCGCTTGGTCGAGAGGGCGCGCATGGCGGCGAAGGCGGCCATCGGGATCTCGCCGACCCCCGACTCCGCACCGCCGGCGATCATCACGTCGGCGTCCCCGCGCCGGATGATGTTCAGCGCGTCGCCGATGGCGTGGTTGCTGCTGCTGCAGGCGCTGACGGTCGCGTAGTTCGGCCCGCGCGCGTTGGCGTAGATGGCCACGAAGCCGGCGCCCATGTCCGGGATGAGCGACGTCACCAGGAACGGCCCGATGCGCTCGACTCCCAGGTCGTGCGCCTCGATCACGTCGCGGATCATGGTGTTGATCCCGCCGATCCCCGATCCGATGATCACGCCGGTGCGCTCGGCGAGCGATTCATCGGTGATGGGGTTGGGGATCCGGGCATCGGCCAGCGCCTCGACCGATGCGACCCAGGCGAGGTGGACGTAGCGGTCGTGTCGTCGCACCTCCTTCTTCGGCATCACCAGCTCGGGCTGGAAGTCCTTCACCTCACCGGCGATCTTGGCGTCGAGCCGCGATGGGTCGAACGACGTCACGCACTCGATCCCGCTCCGTCCCGCGATCAGTGACGCCCAGAAGGCGGGCACGTCGTTGCCGATCGGGGTGACGGCCCCCATGCCGGTCACCACCACCCGGCGCTCCGCGCGCTCGGCCGAGCTGGGACGATGCGGTGCGTCGGTCACTGCGCCGCACCGCCGGCGATCGACTGGTCACGAGGAATCACGAAGCTGATCGTCGCCTCCACCGCGACCTCGCCGTCCACGCTGGCGACAGCCCGGCCGCGGCCGAAGACGCCTCGAAGCTTCTCGAGGGTGACCTCGAGACGAAGCGTGTCGCCGGGAAGCACCGTACGACGGAAGCGGCATTCGTCGATCCCCGCGAAGAGGACCAGCTTGCCGCGATACTCGGGCAGCGAGAGGACCGCCACCGCACCCGCCTGGGCCAGCGCCTCGACCATCAGCACCCCGGGCATGATCGGCCGCTCCGGGAAGTGACCGGTGAACTGCGGCTCGTTGGCGGTCACGCTCTTCGTCCCGACCACGTGCTTGCCCGGCTCGAGCTCGACGACGCGGTCGATGAGGAGGAACGGGTACCGGTGCGGGATGATCCGCATGATGTCGGCGGCCTCGAGCGGCAGGGCGAGCTCGGCCGCGGTGGAGGTGGCGGCGTCGTCGGTCATCGGCGGCTGGTGCTCCATGCTGTCATGCGCTGCCCGCCACGAAGGCGGCCGGGCCGACCCGGTCGAGCAGGTTGGTGCTCACCGCGCCGTCGAGGAAGGCTGCGTTGTCGATGATCCCACGATGGAAGGGGAGGTTCGTCTTGATCCCCGTCACCTCGAACTCGGCAAGCGCCCGGCGTGAGCGCGCGAGGGCGATCTCGCGGGTCTCGCCCCACACGATCAGCTTGGCCAGCAGCGAGTCGTAGTAGGGCGGGACCTCGTAGCCGGCATACAGGTGCGTGTCGACGCGCACCCCTGGTCCGCCGGGGAGCTGGAGCTGTTCGACCGTCCCCGTCTGCGGCGCGAAGTTGTCGCCGGGGTCCTCGGCGTTGATGCGGAACTCGATCGCGTGTCCGCGCAGCGGAACCTGCTCCTGGCGCAGGGCCAGCGGCTCGCCAGAGGCGAGCCGGATCTGCTCGGCGATCAGGTCGATGCCGGTCAGCATCTCCGTGATCGGGTGCTCGACCTGGATCCGGCAGTTGATCTCGATGAAGTAGAAGTTGCCGTCACCGTCGAGCAGGAATTCGAGCGTCCCGGCGCTCTCATAGCCCGCCGCCAGGACAGAGCGGATGGCGAGGTCACGCAGCCGCTCACGCGACTCGTCGCTCATCGCCGGCGAGGGCGCCTCCTCGATGATCTTCTGGTGGCGGCGCTGGATGCTGCAGTCGCGCTCCCCGAGGTGAATCCCATTGCCGTGCCGATCGATCAGCACCTGGACCTCGACGTGCCGGCTCTCCTCGATCCACTTCTCGAAATAGACGGAATCGTCGCCGAACGCCGCCTGCGCCTCCGAGCGAGCCAGGGGCAGCGAGGTCTCCATCTCGCGGGGTGAGCGGACGAGGCGCATCCCGCGACCGCCACCGCCGGCCGACGGCTTGAGGAGGACCGGGTAGCCGGCTGCCGCGGCCTGGTCGAGGGCGTCGCGCAGGTCGCCCAGGATTCCGGTGCTGCCCGGGACGGTCGGAAGGCCGTTGGCGGCGAGCATGCGCCGCACCGCGTACTTGCTGCCGAACTTCTCGAGCACCTCTGCTCGGGGGCCGATGAAGTGCAGGTCATGGGCCGCGCACACCTCCGCGAAGCCGGCGTCCTCGGAGAGGAACCCGTAGCCGGGGTGGATGGCGTCGCAGCCGGCGATCAGCGCGGCCGACACGACGGCGGGCTGGTTCAGGTAGCTCTTGCGTGCCTCGGCCGGACCGATGCAGATCGCCTCGTCCGCCATGCGCACGGCGAGGGTCTCGCGGTCCGCCTCGCTGAAGGCGACCACCGCCGGTACGCCGAGGTCGCGGCAGGCCCGCAGGATGCGCACGGCGATCTCGCCGCGGTTCGCGATCATGATCTTGTTGAACATCAGGCCGGCGTCCCGACCCGCAGGGCGCGCACCGCAGCAGCGGCGGTGTCGAGGGCGGCCATGTCGCTCACGTTCAGCGTCCGCGACTCCGGCGTGATGCGGTTGACCATGCCGGTCAACGCCGCACCAGGCCCGCACTCGATGAAGGTGTCAACGCCGTTGCGGACCATCCAACTAATGGACGCGACCCACTCGACCGGCGACCTCACCTGCTCGGCAAGCAGTCCCCGGATCATGCCCGCGTCCTCTACCGGCTCACCCGTGACGTTGCTGATCACCGGCAGATCGGCGTCGTGCCACGCGACCTGGTCGATGGCGTGGGCCAGGTCGTCGCAGACCTCCGCCATCCAGGGCGAGTGGAACGGGCCGGATACCGTCAGCGAGATCACCCTGCGCGCTCCCGCCTGGCGGAGGGCGGTTTCGGCGTTGACGAGGGCGGCGCCGGTCCCGGAGATCACCACCTGCCCCGGCGCATTGTCGTTCGCCACGACCAGGTCGGCCGGCGACGCGACTGCGGCGATGACCTCGGCCACCGCGGAGCGGTCGAGGCCGATGACCGCCGCCATGCCGCCCTCGACCGAGGGACGTGCCATGAGCTCGCCGCGCCGGGCCACCAGGCGCAGCGCGTCGGGGAAGGAGAGGACCCCGGCAGCCACCAGGGCCGCGTACTCACCGACGGAGTGCCCGGCGACGAACGCCGGTGCCGGATCGATGCGTGCCTGCAGCGCGGCCAGCGCGGCGACGGAGGTCGTCAGCATGGCCGGCTGCGTCCACTGCGTCTCGTTGAGGCGTTCAGCGGGGCCTTCCCAGGCGAGCTCGCGAACGGACCATCCGAGCACCTTGTCCGCCATCTCGAAGATGGCCCAGGCGGCCGGAATCCCCTCCGCAAGCTCGCGGCCCATGCCGACGGACTGCGACCCCTGCGGGGAGAAGAGGAGCGCGACGGTCACTCGGCCGCTTCCATCTCGATCAGCAGCTGGCCGTACTCGACCGCCTCGCCGGTCTCGGTGACAAGGTTGCGGACCAGGCCGCGACGGGGGGCGCGGACATCGTGCCGCACCCCCAGCATCTCGACATGGCCCAGCTCGTCGCCCTTGTCGACCGGGAGCCCGGGCCCAAGCCCATCGGCATACACGAAGAATCCGACCGCCGGCGAGGTCACGCCCTGCGCGGACGGGCCACTGGGAACGACGCCGACTCGCTCGCTCGGCGCCGCGCTCTGGGAGGGGGTGGCCGCGACGCGTGTGGGAGCTGTCGCAGGCGCCGAGTCGACGGCGCGGGCCACGCGGACCCGCAGCTCGCCGTGGCGCACCTCGATCTCGCCGAGCCCATGCTGCGCCAGCCGCTCGGTGAGCTGCGGAATCAGCTCGGCGGCAGCCCGCTCGATCTGCTGCAGAGGATCGTCTCCGTCGGTCATGCGCCCTCCTCGTTGTTGTCGGCGTCCTCGCCACTCGGCCACAGCTCGCTCCAGCGCGGACGTCGCGGCACCCCGGGCAATCGCAGCAGGCGACCGATCCGGCGGCGAAGAGATGGCTCCGGCGGCAGCTGCCCCGCCCCGACCTCCGTCTCGCGGACCAGCCCGATCCCGCGCAGACGAGCATAGCGGGTCGTCAGCAGGGCCTCGGTTTCGAGCCGGGTGATCCTGCCCAGCGCCGCCACGATCGCCTCCTTGACGGCGGCGGCGGTCCCCGCATGGTCGCCGTGCGCCCCCTCGCCCGGCTCGTCGATCACGCGGTCGATCACGCCGAGCTCGAGCTGGTCGGCGGCGGTCATGCGCATCGCGGCGGCGGCTGTCGGCGCGGCCTCCGGGGCGCGCCACAGAATCGCGGCGCAGCCCTCCGGCGAGATGACCGAGTAGGTGGCATTCTCGAGCGCCAGCACCTCGTCCCCCACCCCGATGGCCAGCGCGCCACCGGACCCACCCTCGCCGATGATGACCACCACGATCGGCACCTGCAGACCGGTCATGAGCTTGATCGACGAGGCGATCGCCTCGGCTTGGCCGCGCTCTTCGGCGGCGGGGCCCGGGAAGGCGCCGGCGGTGTCGAGGAACGTGACGAGCGGCATCCCCAGCTTGTCCGCCAGCTGCATGAGGCGCTGCGCCTTGCGGAACCCCTCGGGGTACGGCGAGCCGAAGTTGCGGAAGATGTTCGACTCGGTGTCCTTCCCCTTCTGGTGACCGATCACCATCACCGGACGGCCGTTCAGGAGCGCCGGGCCGCCGACGATCGCCGGGTCGTCCCGGAAGGAGCGGTCGCCGTGCAGCTCGGCGAAGTCGTCGAAGATGAGCGGGACCAGGTCAAGCGTGCGGGGTCGCTGCGGGTGGCGGGCCAGCTGGACGTGGCGCCATGCCGATTCGATCGCCTCGGCCGAGGGCGGCGTGGCGCTCAGCAGGATCTCGCTCATGTCTCGTCCTCGCGGGCGCGGGGTGCGGCGGGGCCGGAGCCGTCGGGAGGCGGCTTTTCGACCTCGATCCCGATCGTCTCGCTGACCGCGGTCCCGAAGCGCTCCGCCATGCCCGACAACACGCCGATCGGCCCCCAGCCACGGGGCTCGGCCGGCGTCTGCCCGCTATCCTCGGCGGCCGCGACCGGCAGAAGGCGGAGCAGCCGCGACAGGGTGGCGCGCAGCTCGGAGCGTGGCACGATGCCGTCCACGAACCCATGCTCGAGCAGCGACTCGGCGCTCTGGAAGCCCTCGGGCAGCTGCTCGCCGACGGTCCCGCTGGCCACACGCGCACCGGCAAAGCCGATGAGCGCCTTCGGCTCGGCCAGGATCACGTCGCCAAGGGAGGCGAAGCTGGCCAGCACGCCGCCGGTCGTCGGATCGGTGAGGATGCTGAAGAAGGGGATCCCGGCGGCATCGAGGTTGGTCAGCGGGGCGGTCGTCTTGGCGAGTTGCAGCAGCGAGAGGGTCCCCTCCTGCATGCGCGCACCGCCCGAGGCACTCACCACCACGGCGGGGATCCGCTCGGCGAGTGCGGTCTCGAAGCAGCGGGCCAGCTTTTCGCCGACGACGCTCCCCATGCTCCCACCCATGAAGTGAAAGTCGAAGAGGCCGATCGCCACCCGCTGCCCGTCGATAGTGCCGATCCCCCACACCGCCGCCTCGCGCAGCCCGGTCTTGGCGCGCGACGACTCGAGCCGTTGGACGTAGGGCTTCTGGTCGTGGAAGCCGAGGGGATCGCCGGACTCCAGCCCGGCGTCATGCTCGACGAAGCTGCCGTCGTCGAGCAGCAGCTCGATGCGCTGCCCGATCCCCATCCGGAAGTGGTGCCCACAGGTGGGGCAGACGCGAAGGTTGCGCTCCAGCTGGCGATTGAAGATCTGCGATTCGCAGCTGGGGCAGACGGTCCATGTCTCGGCCGTGACCTCGCGGCGACGGGAGAAGGGAAGCTTGATCTGCATCTGGCCTCCCTACCGATGCGCCGGCTGCTGGCCGGCCTCCACGTGGCGTCGGGCGACGCGCCGCATCGCGAGGAAGGTCACCCCGACCCCCACGGCGGCCGACGAGACCGCGCCCGTGATCAGGATCCGTCCGGGGTGGCGGAGCTCGCGCACGGTCGCCTCGCCGATCGCCGCGACGAGGTCCCCAACCGGGCCGTGACCGGCCAGACGCGAGGCGAGACGCGCCTCGAACCGGGACCCGGCGGGAAGCGGGCCGAGCGCTGAGCGCACGACCGAGGCGGCGTCGACCAGCGGCGCCAGCTCCGGCCCAACGGCGGGATGGCGTCCGGTCAGGAGGCGATCGACGGCCTCATCCAGGCGTTCGGCCGGCGTGCGGGTTGGCAGGCTCTTGTCTCCTCGATCGGTGCAGGCGTCCCCACTCGGGCCAACACCGCGGGGCGGCCTTCGTTACAGGCGAGCCGCCAGGTCGCGCAGGGCGCGGTGCAGAAGGACCCTCGCGGCGCCCTCGGATCGGTCCAACACCTGCCCGATCTCGCGGGAGCTGAGGCCATCGACGAAGCGCAGGAGGACGACCTGGCGACGATCGTCGGGGAGCTCGGCGACGGCCCGCAGGACGCGGCGCCCCTCATCGGCCTCGACGACCAGCCCGGCGGGATCGGCGTTCGGCGCGATCCGCTCCAGGCCATCGGGGAGCGGCTCCGTCCGGCGCCGGAATCGGCTGCGCCGGGCGTTGATGATCGTGTTGTGGGCGATCCGGAAGAGCCAGGCTCGGAAGGTCGCTCCCTCGTCGCGGAACTCAGGCAGCGCCCGCAGAGCGGCCAGGAAGGTGCGCTCGGTGGCGTCCTCCGCGTCGTGGTGGTCGCGCAGCTGGTAGAAGGCGTAGCCGTAGACGCGATCCAGGTAGCGGCGATACAGAACGTCGAAGGCAGCGCGGTCGCGCTGTGCCGCAAGGACATCGGTGCGGTCGGGGTCGCCGTGCGGGACGGCGTCGCGGTCGGGTCGACGGAGCGGCTCGCTCATTCCGGCACCGTTGCAGCCAGCTGCTCGTGCACGCGCGCCACCTCCCCGACGCCGAGCGCCATGCGCCCCACCTCGGCGTCGAGCAGGAGCGAACCGTCATCGGCGATGCCGGCAGCGCGCCCGGTGATCGTGGTCGGTCCGGTGTCCACCTCCACCTGTCGCCCGTCCAGCCATGAGGCGGCACGCAGACGCGGCACGGGGGTGAGGCCGTCCTCCAGGGCCTGCGCCTCGGCGTCCAGCGCGTGCAGCACCCTCCCGAGCAGCAGGACCCGATCGATCGGCTCGCCGCGGAGCGCCTGCAGCGAGGTCGCGCTGCTCCTGAGCTCGGCCGGCATCTCGGCCGGCTGCCAGTTGACGTTGATACCGATGCCCACCACCGCCTCGCTGAGCTCCCCCTGCTCCAGCGCGGTCTCGACCAGAAGGCCCGCCACCTTGCGACCGTCCCGCTCGACGACGTCGTTGGGCCAGCGGATCGCGAGGCCCGCATCGGGCACCAGCGAGGCGCAGGCGTCGCGCGTCGCCAGCGCGGCCGCCACCCCCAGGAGGCCAGCCAGGCGCGGCGCCACCGATGGCCGCCACGCGACGCTGAAGAGGAGGTTCGCCCCGGCCGGGGAGATCCAGGTCCGCCCCCGGCGGCCACGTCCTGCCGTCTGGAGGTCGGCGACCACCGCCAGCCCCTCCCCGCCGGGCTCGGCGAGAGCGGCGCGCGCACGGTCGTTGGTCGAGGCGATCTCGGCGTGGAACTCGACCGCACGACCGATCCGGCGCTGTGAATCGGCGGCGCGCGACCAGTCGGCTGCGTGCGTCATGCGCCGCATTATGCCGCCTGAGGTCGAGCGGCCGCCTCAGAGGGCCCTGCCCACGCTCGCACGCTACACTCGCCGTCCGATGACCGAGACGACCGTCCGTGAGCGGGTCTTCAGCGGAATCCAGCCGTCCGGGGCCTCGCACCTTGGCAACTACCTCGGCGCGCAGGTCAACTACGTTGCGCTCCAGGACCAGTACGAGGCGATCTACGGCATCGTCGACTACCACGCCATGACCACCGTCCACGACGGGCAGAAGATGCGCGACCTGACCCACGAGATGGTGCTCGACCTGCTCGCGGTGGGGCTGGACCCCGAGCGCTGCGCGCTGATCCGCCAGTCCGACATGCCCGAGCACGCGGAGCTGGCATGGATCTTCAACACGGTCGTGCCGGTGAGCTGGGTCGAGCGCACCCCGACCTACAAGGAGAAGAAGGACGAGGGAGTCGAGAACAGCATGGGGCTGCTCGACTACCCGGTCCTGCAGGCGGCCGACATCGTGATCTACAAGGCGAGCCGGGTGCCGATCGGCAAGGACCAGGCGGCGCACCTGGAGCTGTCACGCGAGATCGTGCGTGCCTTCAACCGCCGCTACGGGCCGATCTTCCCCGAGCCGCAGGCGGTCTTCACCGATGCGCCGGTGGTGCTCGGCACGGATGGGGTCCGGAAGATGAGCAAGTCGGCCGGCAACACGATCCCGATCTTCGCCGAGCCCGACGAGATCCGGCGCATCGTGCAGAAGATGGTCACCGACCCGCAGCGCATCAAGCGCACCGATCCAGGGCGCCCGGAGATCTGCAACGTCTGCCAGCTGCACCGATTCTTCGGGGAGGACTACCTGCAGATCCAGGACGGTGAGCGGACCGCCCGCACCGGCTGCGTCGAGACCAAGGAGCTGCTGGCGGAGCGCATCATCGAGCGCTTCCGCCCGATGCGCGCGCGTCGCGAGGAGCTGGCGTCTGATCCCGGTACCGTCGAGCGCGTGCTCGCCGCCGGCGCGGCCAAGGTCCGCCCCATCCTCGAGCGGACGATGAGCGAGGTCCGCGCCGCGACCGGCATCGGCCAGCCCGCGGGGAGCCGCCGATGACCGAATCCGTGGGCGGGATCGGTCCGCGCGAACGCCGCTGGCTGCTGGCGTTCCTGGTGCTGGGATCGGCCTATTTCGCCGTGCTGCTGATCGAGATCCTCCTCGACTTCTTCGGCGGCTTCAGCCAGATCCTGCTCATCCTCTTCCTGGCCTGGCTGCTGGCCTTCGTGATGTCGCCGGTCGTCCGCTTCTTCGAGCGCCAGCACATGCCGCACGGGGTGGCGGTCGGCGTCGCCTACCTGTTCGCGCTCGTGCTGCTCGGATTCGCCCTCTTCACCACTGGGGCGGCGATCACCCAGCAGCTGGCGCAGGCGACCGACGACTTCCCGCAGACGGCGGTCAGGATCGAGTCCACCCTGGCCGGCTACCAGGCAACGCTGGGGCTTGATCGGCTGAACATCGACCTGGTCGACCTCTTCCACAGCGCGCAGGACCAGGTGGGCATCCTGGCAGGTGCCATCTTCGACCAGGCGCAGGAGATCGCCGGGGCAACCCTGGCGACGCTTGGCTCCCTCTTTCTGATCCTGATCCTGTCGCTCTACATGGTGATCGACAGCGAGCGAATCCTGGCCAAGCTGAACCGAGCCGTGCCGCGGCGGTACTCCGACGAGATGCAGATCCTCGAGAGCAGCGTGGCGCGCGCCTTCGGCGGCTTCCTGAGGGCGCAGCTGGTGCTCGCCGTCATCCAGGCGATCCTGGTCGCCGTGGTGGGCACGGTCTTCGGGATCCCGTACCTGTTCCTCATCGGCACCCTGTCGGCGCTGGCGATGGTGATCCCGTTCTTCGGGCCGCCGCTGGCCCTCATTCCGCCGATCGCGGCGGCCTGGATCTACACCCCGGACACCTTCCTGATCTCGACCCTCATCCTGGTCGGGGTCCAGACCATCCTCGTCAACTGGCTGCAGCCGCGCCTCATGCAGGGCGCGCTCGGGATGCACCCGATCCTGGTGCTGGTCGGCCTGCTGGTCGGCGCCCAGGTCGCCGGTGTGTGGGGTGCCCTGTTCGGGATTCCGGTCATCGCCGTCCTGAACGTCTTCCTGAACCTGCTCCTGTGGAGCGAACTGCCGAACGTCGCCCTTCCGGCGGCCGAGCGCCTGAGCGACGTCGACCAGGGGACGATGGTCAAAGTCGCCAAGGCCCAGGTATCCGACGAGACGCATCCGCACATCCACGTCCATCGCAGCGTGCGCGCCGACGGCCAGGAGGAGATCGAGATGGTCGTGGACGACGAGGACGAAGAGGGCTAGACCTCGCGCAGGGCGAGGTGCCGGCGCCCGTCGGCTGTCCGCGCCTCGTCGACGTGGACCCCGAACACGCGACGCACGAGGTCGGTGCTCAGCACCTCTGCCGGCGAGCCGTCTGCGACCACGCGGCCCTCATCGAGGACCGCCACCCGCGGCGCGAAGGCGGCCGCCAGGTTGAGGTCGTGGAGCACCGCCAGGACGGTCAGGCCGCGCTGGTCGCGCAAGCGGCGAATGGCGGCCAGCAGGGCAACCTGGTGGGCCAGGTCGAGATGCAGGGTCGGCTCGTCGAGGAGCAGCAGGTCGGGCTCCTGGGCCAGGGCCATCGCCACCAGCAGCCGCTGGCGCTCGCCTCCGGACAGCTCGTCGGCCGGACGGTCGGCGAGGTCGAGCGCGCCCGCGTCGGCCAGGGCGCTGGCAACCGCCCGCGCGTCGGCCTCCGTTGAGGCGAAGAGGCGTCGCGCGTGGGGGGCGCGGCCCATCTCCACAAGCTCGGCCACGCGGAACCCGACCGGCAGCTCGAGATGCTGCGGGAGGACAGCCACGCGCCGCGCGACGTCGAGCCGGCGCCAGTCGGATAGGGGCCGGCCGTCGAAGCGAACCTCGCCGGCATCGGGTTTCAGGAGGCCGGTCAGCAGCCGCAGCAGCGTCGTCTTGCCGCTCCCGTTGGTGCCGACCAGCGCCACCAGTTCGCCGCGCGCCAGGGTGAGATCCACCGAACGCAGGACCTCGCGGCGCCCCCCATCGGGCATCGGGTAGGCGAAGGCGACCTGCTCCATGGCGGCAAGCGATTCCGTCCCGACGGGGGCGGTCATGGCGTGACGACCGGGCGCACCATGCGCGACCGACGCAGCAGCCAGACGAAGAACGGCGCCCCGATCAGCGCGGTCAGGATCCCGACCGGAATCCCACCGGCCAGCCGCGCGCCGAGGTCGGCGAGCGCAAGCAGCGTGGCCCCGTACAGGACGCTGGCCGGCAGCAGCAGCCGATGGTCCGGTCCGATCGACAGGCGCAGCACGTGCGGCACCACCAGCCCCACGAAGCCGATCGTCCCCGAGATGGCGACCACGGTCGAGGTCGCCAGCGTGGCGAGGATGGTCAGCACCAGCTTCTCCCGCTCGACGTCGATGCCCAGGTTGGCGGCCGGGCCATCCCCCAGGAGGAGGAGGTTGAGGCCTCGCCAGCGGACGACCAGGAGCGTGGCGCTGATGATCAGGAGCGGTGCCGCGAAGGCGAGATGAATCCACTTGGCACCCGCCAGGGAACCCATCAGCCATCCGAAGATGGCGCCGAGATGCTGCCCGGAGAAGAACATCAGCAGCGCCACCCCGGCCGCCAGCACCGACGAGACCGCATAGCCGGTCAGCAGCAGCGTCACCACCGGCACCCGCCCGTTGGCGCGTGAGACGGCGTACACCAGCAGCACGGTGCCGAGTCCGCCGGTGAAGGCCAGGAGCTGCACGAGGCCCAGCCCCAGCCAGCTGCTTCCCACGCCGATCGCCAGGGCCGGCAGCAGGAGCGGCGCCATCAGGCCGGCGATCGCCCCCAACGATGCCCCGGCGGCGGTGCCGATGATGTACGGGTCGGCCATCGGGTTGCGCAGCAGCGCCTGGAAGACCGTCCCCGCCACGGCCAGCCCGCCCCCGACCAGCATCGCCGTCAACACCCGAGGCAGCCGGACGTCGAAGATGATCGACTCCGCTCCCGGAACCTCGGTCCGCGCCAGCGGCAGGCCCAGCAGCCGGTGGCCGAGGACCGCGACGGTGTCGCCGATGCCCACGCCGACAGAGCCGATTGCCACCGCCACGACCATCGCGGTCAGCAGCAGGATCGCGCCGCCGCCGAGGACGACCGTCGCGCGCGTCAGCGACGGGCCGATCCGGATCGACTGGGCAGTGGTGGGAGCGGTGGCGGCGGCGCGCATCGGCCTAGGGGAACAGGTCCGGGTGGATGGCTTCGGCCAGCGCCTCGAGGCCGTCCACGATCCGAGGACCCGGTCGGGTGATCACGACGTCGTCGAGGACGACCACGATCGACCCATCCTGGACCGCGGTCATCTCTCCCCAGCCGGGTCGCGCGGCGACCGTGGCAGCGGTGATCGACGGATCGTAGGCGGCGTCGCCGAGCAGGATGAGCTCTGGATCCGCGGCGATCAGGTCCTCGAGCTGGATCGCGGTCGAGGCGGGGTCGCCGGTGATCGGATCGCCCCCGGCGATCGAGATGAGCGAGGCGATGAACGAGTCCTCGCCCGCCGTGTAGATCGTGCCCTCGAAGACACCGACCTCGTAAAAGGTCCGTGGCCGTGCGGCCCCGGATACCGCGGTGGCGACCGCATCGGCGCGGGCCTTCATGCTCGCCACCAGGCCATCGGCCACGCCGATCGCATCGATGGCGGCTCCGACCAGCTCGATGTCAGCGTAGATGTCGTCGAGGCTGTTCGGGTAGAGGGACAGGACCGGGAAGCCGAGGTTGGTGAGCTGGTCGATCACCGCGGTGGGGATGAGCTCGTTTCCCGCCGCGAGGATCAGCTCCGGCTGGGCGGCCACCACCTTCTCGACGTCGACCGACCCGCCGATCACGACGTCGGCGACATTCGCCACCTCCTCTGGGTACGCATCGAAGTCGGTGACGCCCACCAGCGCGTCGCAGGCGTCGAGCGCGCACACGATCTCCGTGTTGGACGGAGCGAGGCTCACGATCCGGCTTGGGGCGGCGGGGATGGTGACCTCCCGGCCGGCATCATCGGTCAGGGTCAGTGGATAGACGCTGTGCGCGGGTGCGCTGGGAGCAAGGCTGGCGGACGGGAGGGTGGTTGCGGTCGGGCTGCCGCTCCCGGCGGGTGCGCAGGCAGCCAGCAGCAGGGCGGCCAGGAAGAGGAGGGTGGACGGGAGTCGAAGACGGTGAGCCATGGTGATGCCGTTCCCTTTCACACGAGGGGGCTGGACATCGCGTCTGGGCTGGCGACCTGACTCCCGTCCTCGCCCGCCCGGTGGGGCGGCGCGGGGCGGATACAGTAGCGGGACTGTGCCGGCGTCTCACCGGCTTCTCCATTGACCCGTGGTCCTTGCGGCCACGGCACCCGACGCGGTCTTCAGTTGATACGGCGCCGATCGTAGCAGAAGGCCCGCCGGCGGCGGGCGCCTGGTGGGCCTCGAATGCGGATGGAGCCGGGGACCTACGCCACGCCGGCGACCTCGCTGCGGCCGTAGAGCGGCGTGTCCTTGGCGGCGTCGGAGAGCATCGGGTCGAGCATCTTCTGGATCGCCAGGGTGTGCGAACAACCGCCGGCGGACTCGAACAGGTGGCAGTCGCAGTGCCAGGTATCGGCGTCGAGGGAAACGGTGTGTGCCCCGTTGTCGCCGGAGAAGCTGGCGGTCAAGCGCCCGATCTTCACCCGGTCCGGCTCGTGCGCGTAGCGCATCGCCTTTTCGACCTTGCCGATCATGCTCGAATGCACCGTCGCTTGCCCTCCCGGCGCCGGCACCCGGCGCCGTTACTATCGGCGCCCGTCAGTCGGTCGACCGAGCGAGCCGCTGCTTCAACATTGCCAAGAGTGTAACCGGGGTCGGGTCGGTCTGGTAGAGGATTGCGAGATACACGCTCACCAGGTCTCCAAAGGCGACGCCGCAGAGCACTCGCGCCAGTGGTGACGGGCCCTCCGCCCAGACCACGCTGCGGTTCGTCGCCCGCTCGCCGAGCAGCTCGTTGACGACGGCGTATCGCGCCGCGATCTCGGGCGGCTCGGTCGGGTCTCGCAGCTCGACCACGTAGAGCGCGTCCGACAGCTCCCGGGGGTTGAGGCTGCCCTCGATCGCGTTGTGGTTGGCCTCGGGCATCGGCTCGAATGCCGCCCACGCCTTCGCGTTCTCGTTCATCTGCGTCTTCCAGCGGTGCGCGACGGGAGCCATGCGGCCGGCACCATAGATGATCGGAATCCGGCCGAAGATCGACCAGGCCAGCTGCTTGGCCGGGCTGGCGTCGGTCTCGACCGACGGCGCGTTTCGCTCGAGCAGCGCCTCGACCGCCTCGACAGCAGGGCCGAGCGGGTCCGGGTCGAGCAGGAGCCCCGCGCGAGCCAGCAGCTCATGCATCAGGCCGACCCCGAAGCCGATAGCGGCGCGGGGCTGGCCCGGGCTCTCGTAGCGGAGGTACGGCGTGCCATCCGCCGCCGCTGCCGTTCCGAGCGCGCCGCCGGTGCTGATGACGACCAGCGGAAGGCCGCGGCGACGCGCCTCGTCGGCTCCCGAGACGGTCTCCACCGTCTCCCCCGAGTGGCTGGCCGCGATGACCAGCGTCCGCTCGCCGGCCCACGCCGGCAGCCCGTAGTCGCGGTGCACCGTCAGCGGCACCCGCAGGCGATCACCGGCAATCCCCTCGACCAGCTCGGCACCGATCGCCGAGCCGCCCATCGCGAGGACGCAGACGGCGTCCACCTCCGTGTGGGAGGGAGGCAGCTTCACGGCCGCGGCGACCCGGCGCGCCAGGGCGAGCTGGCGGGGCAGCTCCCGCACGCGACCGACCATGTCCGCCGAGTCGATCCCCTGGATCACCCTCGGGTTGTCGAGCGTGATCGCCTCGTCGAACTGCGGTGGGGCGGACGCGTCATCAACGGCCGAGTCCTCCCGGCGTCCCGGCTCCTCGTCAGGGTGCTTGTAGCCGAAGAAGTCGCGCGCGTCGCTCATCGGCTCAAGCCGGGACCCCGGCCGTGGCGATGCGGCGGCCTTCCTCGAGGAGCGTTTCGACATCCTCCGGCGACCGCGCCTCGACGTAGATCCGCAACAGTGCCTCCGTCCCCGAGAAGCGGATCAGCAGCCACGCACCGTCGTCGCGATAGAACTTGAACCCGTCGCCCGTCTCCAGCGCCTGGCGTCGCACGACCGCCCCCCCGGCAAGGGCCTCGGGCGCCTCGTGCTCCAGCCGCGCGAGGGTATCGGCCTTGACGGTCTCATAGCCTTCCCGCGCGAAACGGATGTCGATCCGGTTGTAGTAGCTCGGCCCCGCCAGCGCCTGGAGCTCGGCCAGCAGCTCGGAGGCCTTCTTGGCCTTCGTCAGCCACAGGTCGAGCAGGAAGAGGCCGGACGCCAGGCCGTCGCGCTCGGGGATGTGCATCCCGAAGCCGAAGCCTCCCGACTCCTCGCCGCCGATGACCGCATGCGTCTCCGTCATCTTCGGGCCGACGAACTTGAAGCCGACCCCGGTCTCGTAGGCCTGCGTCCCGTAGATCTCGGCCAGTCGCGGCGCCATCGAGGTGCTGGTCACGGTGTAGACGGCCGGGCCGATCTGCTTGCGAACCTCGAGCAGGTACCAGTAGAGGAGGCCGTAGACCTGCAGCTGGTTGACGAAGACCCCCTCCTCGGTCGCCATCCCGACGCGGTCGGCGTCGCCGTCGAAGGCGATCCCGATGTCGGCGCCCCAGCGCGGGATCTCCGCCAGCCATGCATCGATGTTGGGCCGGATCGGTTCCGGGTTGACGCCCCCGAAGAACGGGTTGCGCTCGGTGTGCAGCTCGTTGATGGTGAGCCCGCCACCGCCCAGCAGTCGGGTGAACCAGCCGGCGCCCGACCCGTACATCGGCTCGACCAGGACCCGACCCTGCGCAGCCCGAATGCGCTCGATGTCGACGATGCTGGCCAGCTGCTCCCGGAAGCGCGGGTAGGGATCGAAGGTCTCTACCAGGCCGGCGGCGACCGCGTCGTCGTACTCACGTCGAGGCGGCAGCTCGTCCTCCGGGTGGCGATCCATGGTCGCTTCGATGGCGGCCAGCATCTCGGGAGCTCCGGCCCCGCCCGTATCGGCCTTGACCTTGAACCCGTTATCAGTCCACGGGTTGTGGCTGGCGGTGATCACGATCCCGGCTCCGGCACCCATCTCGCGGGTGAAGAAGCTGCCCACCTGGGTCGGCACCGCGTCGGGCGGCGTGAACGAGCGGATGTCGTGCGCGGCAAGCACCTCGACGCAGGCGCGCGCGAAGTGCTCCGACGCGAACCGACGGTCGTGGCAGACCACCACTCCCCGATCCGCGGTTCCCTCGGCGGCGAGGTACTCGGCCACGCCCCGCGCGCAGCGGCGCACGTTGTGGAACGTGAAGTCCTCGGCAATCGCAGCGCGCCAGCCGTCGGTCCCGAACTTGATCCTGGTCACGAGGCTCGTATCGTACGTTGCCGGCGCGGCGCCATCCGGCGGTCAGCGAGGGTCGCCACCCCATCCAGGGCAGCCTGCAGCTCTGCGAGTCGTGGCTTGAGCGCCTCCCGCGGCGCGATTCGGATCTGCTCCCCCTCGTCGACGCGCATCCAGCAGAAGGGCAGCGGCACCAAGTGGCGGTCCCAGCGACCGTTCAGCCGCCACGGCGGGCGGGTCGAGACGGCCCAGGGCTGGATCGGGATGCCGGACTCGCGCGCGACGATCAGGACTCCGGGCTTGGCGACGCGGTACGGCCCCACCGGACCGTCGCAGCTCACCACCAGGCTGAGTCCCTCGCGGCCGATGCGGGCCATCTCCTTCGCAAGCGTCGCCGCCTCGGCGCGGTTCGACTCCGAGGGCAGGGCGACCACGCCGGAGCCCATCGCCTCGAGCATGGTGTTCATGACGATCCCCCGAAACCCGCGCGTGCTGAAGCTGATCACACGTTTTGTGCTCCGCAGCCGCCATGCGGCGGTGCAGGCCACGAGGTTCGACTCATGCCAGATGGCGAAGATCGCCTGCCCCTGGAAGACGGGCGGCCCGGAGGTTCGCGCGGTGGCAGCCACCAGGCGGAGGTAGAGCGCCATCGCCCTCCCGAACAGCCGTGCCAGCCATGCCAGAGGGATCGGGTCCTCCTGCAGAACCGCCCGCGGCGGACCCATCGGCTCAGAGATAGCGCTCGCCGGCCTTCTCGGCGATCTCGTCCAGCACCGGTTTGATCTCCTCGGCACGGTCGCGGGCGCAGACCAGCAGCGCATCGGGGGTGTCGACGATGATGATGTCCCGGAGCCCAACGGTGACCACCAGCCGCTCGCCGCCGTGCACCAGCACCCGCTCGGAGCCACGGTCGAGGTGCTGCCCGGACGCAACCAGGCTCGCGCCGCTCCTCGCTGACAACGCCTCGAGCAGGGCCGACCAGGAGCCGATGTCGCTCCAGCCGGCGTCGAGCGGCACCACCGCCATTCGTTCGTCGGCGGCCGCCGGCTCGGCGATCCCGACGTCGATCGAGATGGCCGGCACCGCCTCGAGGATGTCGCGGACCTCGGACATCCAGCCCGGCGTCCGGTGCAGCGCCCCGATCCGGTCGAGGGCGTCCGCCAGGACCGGCTGGAACTTCTCCATCGCCTGGCGGTAGGCATACACGCGCCACGCGAAGATCCCGGCGTTCCAGAGGTAGCCACCGTCGGCCAGCATCCGCTTGGCATCGGCTGCCGACGGCTTTTCGACGAAGCGCTCGACCAGCGCCGTGGGCTGTGGAGCGTGGACCGGCGCACCGACCCTGATGTAGCCGTAGCCGGTGGCCGGAGCGGTCGCGACCACCCCGAGGCACACCAGGTAGCCCCGCTCCGCCGCTCGGGCCGCCTCCTGGAGCGCCTCGATGAAGCGGCCCTCCTCCGCCACGAAGTGGTCCGCCGGCAGCACCAGCGCGACCTCGTCGCTCTCCCGTCGGGCGAGGACCGTGGCGAGGCCCGCCGCGACCGCCGTTGAGCGCGCCAGCGGCTCCCCCAGCACGTTGTCGGGGGGAAGCTGCGGCAGCTGCGCCTGGGTCGCCCGAACGTGGGCCTGGGAGGTGATGACGTAGATGTCGTGGGGCTTCAGCAGGTTGCCGAGTCGCGCCACCGTCTGCTGCAGCAGGCTCGTCTCGCCGGTGAGCGCCAGCAGCTGCTTCGGCGAGGAACGCCGCGAGAGGGGCCACAGCCGGGTCCCCGAACCCCCGGCCATCACGATCGCAAACATCAGCCGACCTCTTTCTCCTCGCCCCGCAGGTCGCGCGCCGCGGCCGTCTCCTCCGCGGGAGCTTCGGCGCGCTCCAGCAGGTCCAGCGCGATCTGGCCGAGCCTGCGCGCCGTGGTCACGTTCCGCAGCTCGAGCTCGGCTCGACCCATCCCGAGCGCCGCCAGGCCCTCCTCCCGCTCAGCGCCGATGTCACGGGCCTCGCTGATCGCCTCGGCATAGTATCGGCGGCTGCTGGCCGGATCACCGCCACCGACACGCACGTCGCCGATGCGGCGCGCCGCGCGGGTGGCTTCCAGCTCCATGCCGGCCTGCTCGAAGTGCCACAGGGCGCGGTGCCCCCACACGTCGGCGGGCCACCACGCGCGTTCGGTGATCGCCCGTTCGGTGGCGTTCGAGGCGGCCGAGCCGGCGCCCGGATGATCGGCCTCGCCCTCGGCCGCAAGGTAGCGCCGGGCCAGCTCACCGCGGCGCAGCGCCACCGGGAGCGCGGGCAGCGACTCGCGAGCCGGGATGGGCTTTCCGCCGAGGGTCGCTCGTGCGCGAGCGACGAACGCTGAAAAGGCGGCGCCCAGGCGCCCGCCACGCGGCGGCTGCCCCCAGCGAATCGGTGAATCCGGCGTGGCGCGGGGGGTCACCGCGTCGCTCAGGCCGGCGCCCCCGCGACTCCGACTGCGCCGGCCGCTTCGCGCAGGGCAGAGGCCCGATCGGTCCGCTCCCACGGAAGGTCCAGGTCGCTGCGCCCGAAATGGCCGTACGCGGCGGTGGGGCGGTAGATCGGCCGTCGCAGGTCGAGCCCGGCGATGATCGCGCCGGGACGCAGGTCGAAGCTGCGCTCCACGAGGTCGACGAGGACCGCATCGGCCACGACGCCGGTCCCGAAGGTCTCCAGGTTGATCGAGAGCGGATGGGCCACCCCGATGGCGTAGGCCAGCTGCAGCTCGCAGCGCTGGGCCAGGCCGGCGGCGACCAGGTTCTTGGCCACGTACCGTGCCATGTAGGCGCCCGATCGGTCGACCTTGGTCGGGTCCTTGCCGCTGAAGCTGCCGCCGCCATGGCGCGCCATGCCGCCATACGTGTCGACGATGATCTTCCGCCCGGAGAGGCCGGAGTCTCCCATCGGGCCGCCGATCACGAAGCGCCCGGTCGGGTTGACCAGGTAGCGCGTCTCGTCGTCGAGCAGCTCGGGGCTGATGGCGTCGCGGATCACGAGCTCGCGAACCCCCTCCTCCAGGTCGAGCGGCGCAACCTCCGGATCGTGCTGGGTGCTGACGAGGACGGTGTGCACCCGCCGCGGACGCCGATCGGCGTCGTATTCGACCGTCACCTGGCTCTTCCCATCGGGCCGCAGGAACGGGAGGTCGCCGGCGCGGCGCACCTCGGCCAGCTTGCGGCTCACCTGGTGGGCGAGCTGGATCGGCATCGGCATGAGCTCGGGGGTCTCGTCCGAGGCGTAGCCGAACATCATCCCCTGGTCCCCGGCACCCAGCTCGTCGGGGTCGATCCCCTGCTTCGCCTCGAGCGCGTGGTCGACGCCGAGGGCGATGTCGGGCGACTGCTCCTTGAGGGCGGTGATGGTCCCGCACGTCTCCCAGTCGAAGCCCAGCCGGGCGTTGTCGTACCCGACTTGCCGGACGGTGTCGCGCACCACCGATTGAACGTCGCAGTAGGTCTTGGTCGACATCTCGCCGAGCACGAAGACCAGGCCGGTGGTGGCCGCCACCTCGACCGCGACGCGCGACTCAGAGTCGCGGGAGAGGACGTCGTCGAGGACCGCATCAGCGATCTGGTCGCAGAGCTTATCGGGATGACCCTCCGTCACGGACTCGGAGGTGAACAGGGTGTGGCCGTCAGGGATGGTCATTGCGGGCCCGAGTGTAGCGTCCCGGTCGACGACGGATGATCGGTCACGTCCCCGATTCCCAGGACTCGCTGTACGCCTTCTGCTCGACCGTCATCGGGTCGATCTCGATCCCCATGTGGCTCAGCTTGAGCCGCGCGACCTCGCGATCGATCTCCTCGGGGATGCCATAGACCCGTGGCTCCAGCTCGGCGGCATGCGAGCGCAGCCACTCGAGCCCCAGGGCCTGGTTGGCGAAGCTCATGTCCATCACCAGCGCGGGGTGCCCCTCGGCGGCGCCGAGGTTGACGAGGCGCCCATCGGCCAGCAGGAAGAGGCGCCGCCCATCGGCCAGGACGAACTCTCGCGTGAATGGGCGAACCTCGCGTGACGAGACCGCCTGCGCCTCCAGCGCCGACAGCTCGAACTCGTCGTTGAAGTGCCCGGCGTTGGCCAGGATCGCGCCGTCGCGCATCCTCGGGAAGTCGGTCGCGCCCCAGACGTTCAGGTTGCCGGTGGCGGCGATGAAGATCTCGCCGATCTCGGCGGCGACCGAGGCGGTGGTGACGCGGTAGCCGTCCATCGCCGCTTCCAGGGCCCGAATGGGATCGACCTCGACCACCGTCACGATGCCGCCCATCCCGGCGGCACGGGCAGCGATCCCGCGGCCGACCCAGCCGTAGCCGCCGACCACCACCTGCTTGCCGGCAATCAGCACGTTGGTGGCGCGCAGGATCCCGTCGATCGCGCTCTGGCCGGTCCCGTAGCGGTTGTCGAAGAGGTGCTTGGTCAGCGCCTCGTTCACGCCCAGCACGGGGTAGCGCAGCTTGCCGGCGGCCGCCATCGCACGCAGCCGGATGATGCCGGTGGTCGTCTCCTCGGTGCCGCCGACGATCCCGTCGATCAGCTCCGTGCGCCGGGTATGCAGCTCGTTGACGAGGTCGGCGCCGTCGTCCATGGTGACCTGCGGAGCGTGGTCCAGCGCGGCCGCGATGTGGCCGTAATACGAGTCGCGATCCTCCCCCTTGATGGCATAGGTCGGGATGCCGTGGTGCTCGATCAACGAGGCGGCAACATCATCCTGGGTCGAGAGCGGGTTTGAGGAGCAGAGAACGGCATCGGCGCCTCCCGCCGCCAGCGTGCGCATCAGGTTCGCCGTCTCGGCGGTGACGTGGAGACAGGCGCTGATCTTCCAGCCGGCCAGCGGTTGCTCCGCCGCGAAGCGCTCGCGGATCCCCGCCAGCACCGGCATCTGCCGATCCGCCCATTCGATCTTCAGCGCACCGGCATCGGCCAGGCCGATGTCGCGAACGTCACCCTTCAGCGTTGGTCTCGTGGCCACGTGATTCGCATCGCCTCTCTAATCGGTCTCATCAACCCCCAGCCGCCGGAACGGCGGCGCCCCAGCCTCTCGGTCAGGCGGCAGTACTCACGGTAGCCGAGTCTGGCGTAGGCCGTGACGGCCGGCCCGTTGTCGGCGTGCACGTTGAGGGCCACATCCGGCACCTCCTCCAGCAGGCTCGCGGTCACCGCGCTGGTCACCATCTGTGCGAAGCCGTGGCCGCGGTAGTCGGCATGGGTCATGACGTTGCCGACCACCGCGATCCCCTCGCGCCGGTTGATGACATGGGTGCCCGCCGCGCTCACCAGCCGGCCGCGGATGCGGATCCCGTAGTAGACCGCATCGTCCAGGATCGCCTGGGCAAAGCCCGCTCGGAAGCCCAGCTGGTACAGCCGGTTGAGGTCGTCGATATCCGCCGCATTGAGGCGTTGCGCCGTGCCGGCCGCGGGGATGAAGGTCTCGCCATCGACGACCATCCGCAGCAGGACGGTCGCGTCCTCGAGCTCGTACAGGTCCGACGCGGCAAGGTCCAGCGCCTTGGTCGACTGGAAGAACGCGTCGCGCGGCTTGATCACGCTCGCCAGAACGGCACGGACGCCGGCGGGCTCGCCCATCAGGAAAAGCGGCTGCGGCACCAGGCCGTCGTGGTGCATCGCCAGCGCCACCGGCTCGTCATCGCCATCGTAGGCGATCCCCCACGAACAGCGCCCGCGGGCCGCCGAGTCGAGGTCTCCGAGCGCGTACGCGGCGTAGCGGCGGTCGGTGCGCAGGTAGGCCGCGATCTCGTCGCGATCGGTCACCTCGCGGGCACGGAGCTGGGCGGCGGGGAGGGCGGCCATCGGAGAGCTAGTAGGCGATCAGGGTGTGAATCGCGAACTCGTCCAGCTTGTCGCGGCCACCCAGCGAGGTCAGCTCGACCATGAACGAGAGCCCAGCGATCTCGCCGCCGAGCCGCCGCACCAGTTCGATGGTGCCGAGGACCGTCCCGCCGGTGGCCAGCAGGTCGTCGACGACCAGCACCCGTTGGCCGGGGCTGATCGCGTCACGATGGATCTCGAGGGTCGCCGTTCCGTATTCCAGGTCGTACTCGACCTCGATCGTCTCGGCCGGCAGCTTTCCGAGCTTGCGCACCGGGACGAATCCCGCTCCCAGTCGGTCGGCCAGCGGCGCGGCGAAGATGAACCCACGCGACTCCATCCCAACGACCAGGTCGATTCGCTCGCCCTTCACCGCCTCGGCCATGCGGTCGATCACCTCCCGGAAGGCATCCGCCTCGCGCAGCAGGGTGGTGATGTCGTAGAAGAGGATCCCCGGCTTCGGGAAGTCGGGCACCTCGCGGATCTTGGCGCGCAGGTCGTCGGTGGAGCGGGCAGTCACAGGGGCACTCCAAGTGGGGCAAGGGCGAGGCTGAGTCTAGCCCGATGCATCCCGCGACGGCAACGTGGCCGGGACCAACGGGCTATTCGGGTCGTGCGGGCAGCATCGTACCGTCACCCGGTGATGCGGAGCCCATGCCGCCGCTGACGACCAGCGTCCCAGCGCGACCCAGGGCGAGACGCCGCGATCGTCAGGTCGTTGCGCTCGTCGGCGTGGTGCTGCTCATCGCCCTCGCCGCGATCGCCATCCTCGCCAGGGAGCTGCTCCCCACCGGACACGAAGTGACCACGATCCTCGCCGCGGCGAGTCTGGCTGGGGTGATCGGCATCCTGGCCTGGGCGGGGATCGGGCCACGCCGCGGCCTCGTTCGCGACCTCATGGACGCCGATGCGCGGTATCGGGCCATGGTCGAACAGCTGCCGGCGGTCGTGTACGTGGCCGACATCGGCGCTCAGGCGACGTGGCATTACGTCAGCCCCCGCATCCAGGAGCTCCTGGGGTACACCGCCGCGGAGTGGCTGGCCGACACCAACCTGTGGATCAGCCTCATCCACCCCGACGACCGCCGGCGGGTCATCGAGGCCGAGGAGTTCGGCGGGCGGCGGGCGATCGGCGACCGGAGCGTGATCGAGTACCGGATGCGCACGCGCGACGCCCGGGAGGTCTGGATCCGCGACGAGGAGATCGTGATCGGGGATGAGCACGGCGAGCCGACGCGGTTCCGCGGCTTCATGATCGACATCACCGCCCAGAAGGAAGCGGAGCTGGGGCTCCGGGCGAGCGAGGAGCAGACGCGACTCATCATCGAGAGCGCCAGCCAGGCCTACATCGCCATCGACGCCCAGGGCCGCATCGTCGACTGGAACGCCCAGGCGGAGGCCACCTTCGGCTGGTCTCGGAAGGAGGCGCTCGGTGAGGCACTTGACGAGCTGATCATCCCGATGACGCAGCGGACGGCGCACCGCGCCGGGCTGGCCCACTATCTCGCCACCGGCGAGGGGCGCCTGGTCGGCAAGCGGATCGAGGTCACCGCGCTGCACAAGGACGGCCACGAGTTCCTGGCCGAGCTTACGATCTGGCCGGTCGGCAGCGGCGAGGATATCCACTTCAGCGCGCTGGTCCACGACATCACGCTCCGCAAGGAGCTGGAGATGCAGCTCCAGCACCAGGCCTTCCACGACTCCCTGACCGGCCTCGCCAACCGGGCGCTCTTCCGCGACCGCGTCGCGCACTCGTTGGCACGACAGGCTCGCAGCCACGGTGCCGTGTCGGTCCTCTTCTCAGACCTCGACGACTTCAAGACCGTCAACGACTCGCTCGGGCATGACGCCGGCGACCAGCTGCTGGTGGCCGTCGCGGAGCGGCTGCGGGCGGTGATGCGTCCGGAGGACACGACCGCCCGATTCGGAGGCGACGAGTTCGCCATCCTGCTGGAGGAGACGGACCAGGATGGCACCCGGCACGCTGCCGAGCGCATCCTCGAGGCGCTCCGCTCGCCGTTCGAGTTCCACGGCAGACAGGTCGTGATGCGCGCCAGCATCGGCGCCGCGATCTCGACCGATGGAAGCACCGAGCCGGATGACCTGCTGCGCCAGGCGGACCTGGCGATGTACACCGCCAAGACGTCGGGGAAGGGCCGCTTCGCCTTCTACGAGCCGCACATGCATGAGGCGGCGGTCACGCGCATGGAGCTCAAGGGAGACCTCGAGCAGGCGATCGCGAACCACGACTTCGAGCTGCATTACCAGCCGATCGTCGACCTGCGCAGCGGCGACGTGACCGGGCTCGAGGCGCTGGTCCGCTGGCGCCACGCCGAGCGCGGGCTCGTCCTCCCGACCGAATTCATCCCGATTGCGGAGGAGACCGGCCTGATCGTGCCGCTCGGCCGCTGGGTGATCGGGGAGGCCTGTCGTCAGCTCGGGGCGTGGACCGCGGCGGGACGCCTCGCGGGCCCGAGGCTGGAGCGCCTTTCGATGTGGGTCAACCTGTCGGCGCGTGAGCTCCAGGAGCCGGACTTCGTGCAGATGGTCGCAGATGCGGTCCAATCCAGCGCCATCCGCCCGGAGCGCCTGACGCTGGAGATCACCGAGAGTGGCCTGATGGCGGACCTGGAACAGAGCATGGCGGCCCTGCACCGGCTGCGCGAGCTCGGGGTGAGGTTGGCGATCGATGACTTCGGGACCGGCTACTCATCCCTCAGCTACCTGGAGCGCCTGCCGGTGGAGGTGCTGAAGATCGACCGCTCCTTCACGGCGGCGATCGGTCACGGGCGCGACGTCCCGGTCCTCGTTCGCTCGATCGTCAAGCTCGGCCAGACGCTGCACATGGAGGTGCTGGCCGAGGGGATCGAGACCGCGGAGCAGCTGACCAGGCTGCGAGCCATCGATTGCCGGCTGGGACAGGGCTTCCACTTCTCCCCGGCCCTGCCGGCCGCCGAGGTGATCGAGCTGCTCGCCCACGGCTGGTCGTCGGCGATGAGCGCCTAGCTCAGCGCATCTCCGCCAGGCGGCGGAGGACCGTCTGGAGCACACCCCCGTTGCGGTAGTAGGTCACGTCGATCTCGCCGTCGAGGCGGGCGGTGGCGCGGAATCGGGTCTCGCGACCGTCATCGGCAGTGGCGGTCACCGTCAGCTCCTGGTGCGGATGCAGCCCGTCGGCGATGCCGTCAACGCTGAATCGCTCCCGGCCGTTCAGGCCGAGCGTCGCGGCGCTCTCCCCCGGCAGGTACTGCAACGGCAGGATCCCCATCCCCACCAGGTTCGACCGATGGATGCGCTCGTACGACTCGGCGATGACCGCGCGCACCCCGAGCAGGTACGGACCCTTGGCGGCCCAGTCGCGCGATGACCCCGAGCCGTATTCCTTGCCGGCGAGGACGACGAGCTGCGTCCCATCGGCGACGTAGCGCTGCGCGGCGTCGAAGATGCTCATCCGCTCGCCGGAGGGAAGATGCTCGGTCACGTTCCCCTCCGCGTCGGGGGTCAACAGGTTCCGCAGCCGGATGTTGGCAAAGGTGCCCCGCATCATCACCTCGTGATGGCCGCGTCGCGCCCCGTACGAGTTGAACTCGCGCGGCTCGACCCCGTGCTCCATCAGCCACGTCCCGGCCGGTGAGGTGCGGGCGATGCTGCCGGCCGGCGAGATATGGTCGGTGGTGACGCTGTCACCCATCATCGCCAGCACCCTGGCGTCGACGACGTCGGCCAGCGGAGCTGGCTCCGGCCCGATCCCCTCGAAGAAGGGCGGCAGGGCCACGTAGGTGCTGGTCGCGTCCCAGGCATATCGGTCGCCGGGGGGCACCGGCAGTGCGCGCCACAGGTCGTCACCTTCGAAGACCGAGGCGTAGTTGCGCGTGAAGATCTCGGAGCGAACCTGGGCGGCGACCACGTCGGCGATCTCGCCGGCCGAGGGCCACAGCTCCGCCAGGAAGACCGATTGGCCGTCGCGATCGGTCCCGAGCGGCTGTTTGGTCAGGTCGATGTCGACCCGCCCGGCCAGGGCGAAGGCCACCACCAGCGGTGGCGAGGCGAGGTAACTGGCCCGGGCCAGCGGGTGGATTCGCCCCTCGAAGTTGCGATTGCCGGAGAGGACCGCCACCCCGACCAGGTCGTTGGCCTCGATCGCCGCGGCGATCTCGTCGGCCAGCGGGCCGGAGTTGCCGATGCAGGTGGTGCATCCGTAGCCGACCAGGTCGAAGCCGAGCGCCTCGAGCGGCGCCATCAGGCCGGCGCCGGCGAGGTAGTCGGTGACGGCTCGGGAGCCCGGCGCCAGCGAGGTCTTGACCCACGGCGGCGTGCTGAGGCCGCGGGCGACGGCGTTGCGGGCGAGGAGCCCGGCCGCCACCATCACGCTCGGATTGCTGGTGTTGGTGCACGAGGTGATGGCGGCGATCACCACCGAGCCGGAGCGCAGCTTGATGGCCTGCCCGTCCAGGTCGACCTCGACCGCCCGGTAGTGGGCCGAAGCGTGGTTCGTGTGCGTCGCCACCGCCGGAGCCGGCTGGCCCGGGTCCGGGCCCTCGTCCGCGTCGGTCCGTTGCGTGTACGACGGCGGGTCGCTGGCCGGGAAGGATTCCTCGGACGCCTCCTCGACCACGGTCTCGGCCAGGGGCGGGTCGGCGACGTGCTCGTGGGTCGATCCATCGTCATGCGTATGCAGCCCGGCGGCGAAGGTGCCGCGGAAATTCTCCACCAGGTCGGTGAGCGGCACGCGGTCCTGCGGGCGGCGGGGTCCCGCGACCGATGGCTCGACGCTGGCCAGGTCCAGTCCGAGCGATTCGTTGAAGAGGGGCTCCACCGACGCATCGGTGCGGAAGAGGCCCTGTGCCTTGGCGTAGGCCTCCACCCGATCCACCGTCTCGGCCGATCGGCCGGTCATGCGCAGGTAGCGCAGCGTCTCGTCGTCGATCGGGAAGAGGGTTGCGGTCGCGCCGAACTCCGGCGACATGTTGCTGATCGTGGCGCGATCGGCGAGGCCAAGGCGCGAGAGGCCGGGGCCATGGAACTCGACGAACTTGCCCACCACGCCGTGGGCGCGAAGCATCTCGGTCACGTACAGCACCAGGTCGGTGGCCGTCGCCCCCGGGCGCATCTCGCCGTCGAGGCGGAAGCCGACGACGACGGGCATCGGCTGGTAGAGCGGCTGGCCGAGCAGCGCCGCCTCGGCCTCGATCCCGCCGACGCCCCAGCCGACGACGCCCAGCCCGTTGATCATGGTGGTGTGCGAGTCGGTCCCGACCAGCGTATCGGGGAAGGCGACCAGCTCCCCATCGGGGCCAGGGCGCGCGGTTACCACGTCGGCCAGGAATTCGAGGTTGACCTGGTGCACGATGCCGGTCCCCGGCGGGACCACGCGGAAGTTGCCGAAGGCCTGCTGGGCCCAGCGCAGCAGGGCGTAGCGCTCGCCGTTGCGTTCGTACTCACGCTCGACGTTGCCGGCGAAGGCCAGCTCGGAGCCGAACAGGTCGACCTGGACGCTGTGGTCGATGACCAGGTCGGCAGGCACCAGCGGGTTGACGCGGGACGGATCGCCACCCATCGCCGCCACGGCGTCGCGAATGGCGGCCAGGTCGACGACGCAGGGGACCCCTGTGAAGTCCTGGAGGATGACCCGTGCCGGCATGAAGGGAAGCTCCACCTCGCCCGGCTGGGTCGGGTCCCAGGCCGCCAGCGCCCGCACATCCGCCGGCGAGACGAGGCCGGTGCTGGTGGCTGCATGGCGCAGCGCGTTCTCGAGCAGCACTTTCACGGTGTAGGGAAGCCGCGCCAGGTCGCCGGCAACGGCGGCGTCGAGGCGATAGTAGGCATAGCTTCGATCGCCGACGGGCAGCATCGAACGGGCCTGGGTCGGATCGATGAGGGGGGATTGACTGGACACGGGACGCGCCTCCTTCGTCATCCGCGCTCGGGCGCGGTATCAGAGCGGTCGGCGCCGGACGGGTGCGCCCGTCCCGGGTCGAGTGATCAGTTTGGAGTATACGCCTGACTGTCAGGCGACGACCTCGTCGACGAACAGGTCGTGCCCGTGGAGCCGGATGGTGCGCAGGTAGAGGTAGAGCGACGGGGCGAGGATAACGGCCACGGCGAGCATCGCCGGTCGGGTGCTGGCCGCCGCCACCGCCAGCCAGCCGAGGAGGGGGCCGCCGGCGATCTGGCCCAGCGCATCGGCCTGGCTATTCATGGAGTGGACGGTCGCGCGCACGTCCGAGGTGAGCCCGAGGTTGATCCAGGCTGAGGCGATCGGCATCGCCACGCGGCGGACGATGCGCGTCACGAGATAGCTGAGGGCGGCCATCTCAAAGCTCACCGCGAGCCCGAAGGCGAGCACCATCCCGATCAGGACCACGTGCAGCACGAGCAGGAGGCGCGCCGCACCGAGATGGCTCTCGGTGTCGATCCGCCGCCGAGCCACCTCGACCGCGGCGATGCTGGCCACCAGCGAGACGAGGTTGATGAGCGCGAACCAGGCGATCACCGGCAGGTCCGGTGAGGTGGGCAGCGTGAAATTGCTGAGGATGTGCAGCTCGCGCAGCCGATCGAATGCCTCGGAGCCTGCCCCGGCCACAAACGAGATGGCCAGGATCGTGAGCAGTGCCGGCACGACGCGGATGGTGGCCGCCGCGCGGCGCAGGGTGTCGCCCATGGACCGGCATACCGACCGGCCCTCGCGCGGGGCCGGTGACCAGTGCCGCTCTTGCATCACGAAGACCAGGACGAGGGCCATCAGCAGGTAGCCGAAGCCGCCGGCCAGGATGGGGGCGTGGAGGCCCCAGGCCGCGGCCAGCGGGACGCTGGCGACGATCCCAAGCGCGCCGGCGAGCCATCCCAGCTGCGCTCCACGCACGTAGATCCGGCTGATGTCGACGTTGCCCGTCTCGTCGGCGATCCAGGCCTCGGTGGCACCGGAGATGAAGGTGACGCCGATCCCCCACAGCACCTGTCCGACGAGGATCGGGAAGAAGAGCGGCCAGGCGCCCCACACGATCAGACCGACGCCGATCAGCGCGGTGCCGATGATGATGCTCAGGCGACGGCTGACGGTGTCGGCCAGGACGCCGGTGGGCACCTCGAACAGGAAGGCGGAGAGCTCGAGGGTGGTCCCCACCAGCACCAGCTGGAGGGCGTCCAGGTGCGCGTCCTGGATCATGAACAGGCCCGCCGAGGTGATGACCATCATGAAGAAGAAGCTGCCGACCGCCTCCTGACCGACGAAGACGAGGTAGGCGCGCCGGGCGCCCTCCAGGGTCATGCCGGGTCGTCGCGCAGGCGGCTATAGGTGATCAGGTCGCGAAACCCGCCGGCGCGGTACTGCGACCCGCGCTGGACCCCCTCGCGCCGGTAGCCCGCCTTCTCCAGCGATCGCTGCTCGGCCAGGTTGTCGACGTCGGTCGAGGCCTCGACCCGGTTCACATTCGTGGTCTCGAACAGGTAGGCGGCCACCTGACGCTGCGCCTCGGTGCCGTAGCCCTTGCCGCGTGCCTCGGGGATCAGCGAGATCCCGATGTTCCAGGCCGCTGACTCCGGGTTGGGGCCGTACATCACCCGATGCCAGCTGACGGTGCCGATGGGCGTGCCGTTGGCGATGAGCTCGACGATCAGCTGGCCGTTGTGCTCGTTACGAAGTGGGCCGCCCGCCAGCACGTCGCGTGGCGTCGGATGGGACGGCCCGCCGAAGTCGTTGAACTCGCCCTCGATGGCCGGACTCTTCCAGCTGTCGAGCAGGTCGGCATCGGCCAGGATGACGTCGCGGAGGCGAACGCGATCGGAATTCATGCGCGCGGTATCTATGGCTTCCCCGTATGTGCGAGCCGGCCCAGCGCGTCGAGGGCCAGTGCTGCGGCGTCTTCGACAGGACGCCTCCGACCCCGCTCCCAGGCCTCGTCGAAGGCAGCGTCGTCGAGCTGGGAATGGATCTGGGTGAGCGCTTTCTCGTTCTCTTCCGCCAGGTACGGGAGGATAGCCAGGCCGACCTCCTCATGGAAGGCCACTGCGCTGGCGAGGAGCTCTGCGGCCAGGGGCCGTTCTCCCGCCAGGGCCAGCACCGCCGCGCCGCGGCAGATCTCGGTCGCCACACCCTGCGGGTGGTCGAGGTCGAGCATGATGCGGATCGACTCCGCCGCCATGGGGGCCGCATCGTTGATGCGGCCGGCGTCCACCGCGTAGGCGGCCAGCGCGCCGAGAACTGACGACTCGAGATCGCGGATGCCCAGGGCACGTGCACGACTGAGCTGCGCCTCGTGGAGCGCGACCGCCTTCCCTCGGTCGCCAAGCTCGGAATACGCCCAGGCCAGCATTCGGTTCGCGAACAGCTCTTGGGCCTCGTCGCCAAACTCGCCGGCCAGCTGCGCGCTCCGTTCGAAGTGCTCCCGGGCCGCCTCGAAGTCGTGCTGGTCGGCCTCGCTGGCGCCCAGGTAGAACAGTCCTTTGGCAGTCTCCCGTCGATCGCCGACTACCTCGTAGATCTCCAGGCCCTCTCTCGCCCGTTCCGTCGCGGAGACCGCGTCGCCGATGTCCCGGGCCAGGTGGGCCGCCCCGATCAGCGCCTTGGCTCGCACGCGGGTCGATCCACCTTCGACGCCGTCCAGCAACCGCTCGAGGTACCGCCTCCCCTCCGGCCAGTGTCCGCGGACACACCAGAACTCGTCTAGTGCGCCCGCCAGCCTCAGTGCCTCATCTCCGGCCGCCGATGCCTCGAACCAATCGAGCGCGGCGCGGAGGTTGTCGTGGTCGGCCGCGAGCCGGTCGGCCCACTCGTCGGGGTGCAGGCCGCGCAGGTGCGGCTCTGCCTCCTCGGCGAGGGCGAGGAAGTAGTCGGCGTGGCGGCGCCGCAGCTCGGCGGCCTCGCCCGAGGCCTCCAGCCGCTGGGTGGCGAACTCGCGGATCGTCTCGAGCATCCAGAACCGCTCCTCGCCGTGCCGCAGGAGGCTCTTGTCGACGAGCGACTGGAGGGGATCCAGATCGGCGTCGGCAACCTGCTCGGCCGCTTCCAGCGAGCAGCCGCCGGCGAAGACGGCCAGGCGGGCAACGAGGCGCTGCTCGCCTGGGCTCAGCAGGGCGAATGACCACTCGATCGTGGCCCGCAGCGTCTGCTGGCGGGGATCGGCATCCCGCCCGCCCTTCAGCAGA
>DASYRA010000046.1:0-29207 GCA_036004845.1 Candidatus Limnocylindria bacterium | reverse complement strand
ACGAGTGCGTATCCTCCCGCCCAGCGCGCCGGGTGACTCATCGCAGGCGACGGTAGCACCGCGCGGAGCCGCTCCGTGGTACTTCGGGGGCGGTGACGGCGCGCACCCCGCCGGCCGTAGACTCGGCGGCATGTCCTTCGCAGAGCGCGGGCGCCAGCGTGGGGTTGCGGCCTCCAGCGCCGCGATCATCGGCTTCTTCGTCGCCGCCGTCCTGCCACGCGCCACGTGGCCGCTGATCGACGGCGACGTGTGGTGGCACATCCGCGCCGGCGAGGAGGTGCTCCGCACCGGCCGTGTGCCGAACGTCGACACCTGGAGCATCGTCGGCCTCGGGCGGCCGTGGACCAGCCAGGACTGGCTGGCCAACGTGCTGCTGGCAGTTGGCAACTCGCTCGGTGAGTGGGGACAGACGGGCCTGTCCCTCCTCTTCGGCGCCTTCACGGTGCTGGCCTTCTGGGTCCTGTGGCGCGCGATCGCGCTCCGGGTGCCCGGCATCGGGTGGGCCAGCCGGCTGATCTGGCTGTCGATCGGCCTGGTCCTGGCGGGACCGGTGATGGGCGTCCGGGTCCAGGTGCTCGACCTCCTCCTGGCGAGTGGGGTGGTCTGGATCTGTTGGCGCGACCTCGTCGACCCGCGCCGGCGCTGGCTGATCGGCCTTCCGCTCATCGCGATCCTGTGGGCGAACCTGCACGCCGGCTGGGTGCTCCTCTTCCTGCTGGCCGGGGCGATGCTGGTCGGCGAGGCGGTCGACCGCCTGCTGCGGCGAAGTCCTGCCGGGCGGCAGCCGCTTGGCTGGGCGGAGCTGCGGGACCTGGCCCTCGCCCTGCTGGCCGCGGCGGTGGCCCTCGCCGCCAACCCAAACGGGATCGACCTGTATGGGTACCCCTTCTACACGGTGGGGATCAGCTCCCTGAACCGATATGTCATGGAATGGTTCCCCGCCAGCCTCGACAACCTCTTCGGGTGGCTCCTCCTCGGGTTCGTGGTCGTGGCGGTGCTCCCGACGCTCGTCCTCGGCCGGCGGCGCCTGCGGACGGCGGACGCGCTGATCCTCGTTGGGCTGACCGTCATGGCCTGGCAGGCCATCCGCTTCCTGCTCATCGTGGGGCCGATCGGGGCAGCCATCGTGGCGGCCGTGCTGGCGCCGACGCTCTCCGAGTCTGGCGCCGGCCGGCGCATCGCCCCCATCCTCGAACGACTCTCGCAGCCCCGCCTCGGCGAGCGGCGGCTGCTCAACCTGGTGCTCATCGGCCTTCTCGTGGTCGTGGGCCTGGGGGTGACCCTGCTGCGGGTCGTGCCGCCGACCCAGGCGAGCGAGATCGCACGCGTGCTGCCGGCGGAGGCCGTCTCGTGGCTGGATGAGCACGAGCCGGGGACGCGCATCTTCAACCGCTACGAATGGGGCGGCTACATCGGTGAGCACCGGCCTCAGCAGCTGGTCTTCATGGACGGGCGGGCCGATGTCTACGGCGACGCGCTGCTGCGGATGTACGTCTCGATCATCGGGGTGCGGGACGACCCGCAGGTGCTCTTCGATCACTACCAGGTCGACTACGCCGTCTTTCCGCCGGACTCGCCGCTGGCCGACTGGTTCGACGCGTCCGACATATGGGAGCGCGTCTATCAGGACGAGACGGCCGCCATCTGGGTACGGCGCTGATGCGGGGACGCGACCTGGCCATCCTCGCCGCATTGGCGCTGGTCGCGCGAGTGGCAGCCGCCGCACTGGTCCCGTACCCGCCGTACACCGATCCGGCTTACTACAGCTTGGTCGCCCAGCAGTTGGCCGCCGGCCACGGCTTCAACGTGCCGGTGCTGTGGAGCTTCCTGGAAGTCGGGGGGCAGCTGCCGGCGCATCCGGGGCTGCCGGTTCCCAGCAACGGCCACTGGATGCCGCTCACCTCGATCCTCGCCTCCGGGACGGTCGCCCTGCTGGAGCCGGCCCTGGGCGCCTGGCGAGCGGCTGAGATCCCCACCATCCTGCTGAGCGCGGCCTTGGTCCCCTTCACCTACCTGGTGAGCTGGGAGCTGTGGCGTTCGCGGGGGACGGCGTGGGCGGCGGCATTCCTGGTCCTGCTCGGCGGTCCGCTGCTCGTGATGGCGCCGCTGGTGGACAACTTCGCCGTGTTCGGCGCGGCCGGGGCGGTCGCCATCTGGTGCTCAACCCGAGCCGTCTCGGCGCGAAGCCCCGGGCCGTGGCTGGCCGCCGCCGGCCTGGCGGGCGGCCTTGCGACCCTGGCACGGGTCGACGGCCTCCTGCTGGCGGTCGCCCCCGCCGTGGCGTTGGCGGTGCGCCGCGACTGGAGTGGCTGGCCGGCCCGCGTGGGCTGGGGTCTCGCCAGCGCGGTCGCATTCGCGCTCCCGCTCGCCCCATGGCTGCTCCGCGACCTGGCCGTCTTCGGTTCCATCTTCCCGTCGGCGGGTGGCCACACCCTGTGGATCACCAGCTACGACGAGCAGTTCTCGATCTCGCACGACCCAAGCCTTGCCACGTACCTCGATTGGGGCGCGCTCAACATCCTGTCCTGGAAGCTCGCCGCCTGGGGGGAGCTGCTTGGGCGGACGGCGGTGCTGCTGGGCGGCATCTTCATCGTCCCGTTCGCCGCCGGGCTGTGGCGCGAGCGGCGCCGACCCGAGCTGGCGCCGTTCATCGCCTACTTCGTCGTCATGTTCGTGGTGATGGGAGCAGTCTTCACCTTCCACGCCCCGAAGGGCGCCTTCTATCACTCGGCCCTGGCCTGGCTGCCGGTCGCGGCCGGGCTGGCGGTTGCCAACCTCGGTCCGGTGGCGAGCGCCGCCGGACGGTTGTGGCCGTTCCTGCGGCGCCCGGCGACGCACCGCTTCCTGCTGGTCGCCGGCCTGGCCGGAGCCGTGGCTCTGTCAGGAGTCGGCTCGGCGGTCCTCATCGGCCAGTGGTCGGGCGCGCGCGCGAAGCTGGAGCTCGCGGGCCGGTTCCTCATTCAGCGCGGGGCCGACGAGGACCGGGTCATGGCATACGATCCCGCCGCCCTGTGGGCGATCTCCGGCAATCCGGGCGTCGCGCCGCCGTTCGACACCTTCCCCGTCATCGGTCAGGTCGTCGACGCCTACGGGGTCCGGTGGGTGGTGGTGACGTTGACGACCGGTGCCGAGCGGGATCCGCTGGGCCTGTGGGCGGGGTCCGCCGCCACAGACTCCGAGGGAAACCATCCCGACTTCCTGCCAGCTCAGCCCACCTTCGAGGCGCCGGGCGTACGGGTCTTCGAGGTCACCCGCTAGGGCTGGCGGAGCAGAACGGCATCGGGCGTCTCGAGCTCGGTGACCCAGCCCGCGTCCGCGAGGTCTGCCAGCAGGGCATCGCGATCCGGCGACAGGATCGCCCAGCCGACCCCGTTCGAGGTGAGCTCGGCCGCCGGGTCGCCCTCGCCGTGCATCAGGTCGAAATACCGGGCCCAGGTCGCGCGATCGCGGATCTCGAGGCGGCCGTCCATCGCCGTCTCGATCCGGTCGCCGAGCCGGTATGACAGGTAGCCGCCCCAGACCTGCTCGTTGAGGACTGGCGCCCGAGTCCCCGCGAGAAGAGCCTCGGCCAGCCGGTCGGCCACCTCCACCGGCTCGTTCAGGGTGACGCGCCCGATCGATTCCGGCAGGGCGGGGCGCAGAGGCTGGAGGCTGGCAACCAGGACGAGCCCCACGCCGAGAACGGTGCGTGCCCGCCCGTTCGCGAGCGGTCCAGCAACCTGACCGACCGCCCTCGCCAGCCGCGGCCGACGCGCAAAGAGGGCGTCGACGTCACTCGCCAGCAGCGGGGCGCTCGCCAGCAGCAGCCAGGGAATCTGCCTGAGGCTGTAGGCCGCGAACAGCGCCAGGCCGAGCAGCAGCAGCACCTCGCCGAGCTCGAGGCCGCCGCGGCGGACGACCCGTCCCGCGACGAGCAGGGCGAGATAGGCCCAGAAGACCGCGGCCACCGGGATCCACGGCCAGGCTGGCTGCCACTCCACCGAGATGCTGCGAATGACGTCGAGCCCCGGCTGCCCGTAGGCGTAGGCCAGAAGCCCGATGCCGGCCGGATTCAGCAGCGGGCCGACCATGGCGGCGAGGGCTGTCAGGCCCATGACCGCGGGGAAGGCCTGCCCCTTGCCCATGCGCCACCTGGCCAGCTCCCCGACGAAGATGCACAGCGCGGCCACCTGGCCGATGACGAAGGCGCCATGCAGGTTGGCCCAGGCCGCCAGCAGGACGCCGTAGCCGAGCGGTAGCCAGCGAGGCCACGGCCGCCGCTCGAGCAGCAGCAATGCGACCGGCACCAGGGCGATCGAGAAGGACTGCGCCCGGGCCAGCAGGTGCGGGGCGAGCGCCCCGAGCATCAGGAGCATGGCGACGGCGGTGGCGGCCGCACCGGCCCTGGCGCGGGTACGCGCTCCCGTGACGATCAACCCGGCGCCGATCAGCACGCCGTTGACCAGCAGCGCGCCCCACGTCGTACCGGGCAAGCCGAAGAGGAGCTGCGCGCCCCACTGCGGGTTGGTCGCGTCCGGGAGGGTCGGGAGCCAGGTGAGGTCGATGGCGCGGGCCGGATCGGCGCCATCGGTGATCTGCCGCGCCGACGCGAGCGAAAGCCAGAAGTCGTCGATAGGCAGCGAGAAGGCCGCCAGGAAGAGGCCGAGCCCAAGTGTGGCCCATGCGGTCGCTGTGGCCACGAGGCGCGAGCCCGTCGGCATCATCGATCCATCCTACGGGCTGGCCCGAAGGCCCAGTAGTACTTCCGGCGCCCGAAGTACTGTTGACCCGGTGCACCTTCCGAAGGGAGCATGACCGCCGGGTCAGGTACTGCGCCGGACCCCGTACCAACGAGGACCAGCGACTTGCCAAGGACCACCTCTCCCCGCGTGCCAGCCGACGCTCCCACCGCCCTGCCGAGCAGCTTCGACCAGCTCCGGACGCAGGCGGCCGAGAGCGTTCGCCGCGATGCGCGTCGCCTTCGCGAGGTGGCCGAGCGCTATCGCGAGCAGTACCGCAACCGGCTGGAGGAGTGGGTCCAGCTGCGCGCCCGGGTCGACCACCGCGTGGCGGCGGCCCGTGCCAACGGCCCCTCACTGTCGGGCCTGCGCACGGACCGCGACGCGGTGGGCAGGGAGCTTGCCGGCCTGCAAAGCAGCCTGAAGCGGATCGACGTGGCCGCCCGCCAGCTCGAGCTGGTGCTGACCTACCTGGCCAGTGACGACGAGCCGGTCTCCGAGCCGACCCTCACCGACGCCGACCTTTCGCCGGCGGCGATCTCCCTGAAGATCATCCAGGCGCAGGAGGGGGAGCGCCAGCACCTCGCGGAGGAGGTCCACGATGGCCCAGCCCAGGTCCTGACCAACGCCATCTTCCAGGTCGAGTACCTCGATCGGGTCATCGACGACTCGCCGGAGACCGCGCGCGCCGAGCTCGCCTTCCTGCGCACGATGCTGCGCGAGGGCCTCGACGAGGTCCGCTCATTCATCGCCACGCTGCGACCTCCATCGGTCGAGGTCGGATTGACGCAGGCGATCACCGATGCCTGCGCCGAGTTCGCGGCCAAGCACGGGATCGCCGTGGAGGTGTCGGTGCCGGGCATCGACACCGTGGTCCCCGCGGAGGCCAAGGCCCCCGTCCTGCGAGTGGTGCAGGAGGCCCTCCAGAACGTCCGCAAGCACGCGGCGGCCAGCACCGTCCGCATCAGCCTCGAGGAGGATCACCTCGTGATCGTCGACAACGGTCGAGGCTTCGACGTCATGCGGCTCGCATCGGCGACCCGCAACTTCGGCCTGCAGTTCATGCGCGAGCGCGCCGAGCTGATGGGTTCGTCACTCCAAATCGAGTCCCGCCAGGGGGAGGGGACTCGCATCCTTCTTCGCATTCCGGAGGTTCGCTAATGGCTACCATGGTCGCCAAGGAGAAGAGCGTGGCAGAACAGGCAACACCTGAACGACGCCAGGGGGCCGACCGCCGAGCGGCCGGCGCAAAGGCGCGGATCGTGATCGTGGACGGGCACACCCTGTTCCGCCGCGGCGTGCGCAACATCCTCGAGCTCGAGGGTGACATGGAGGTCGTGGGCGAGGCCGGCAACGGTCGCGAAGCGATCACCACCATCCAGGAGCTGACTCCCGACGTGGTGCTGATGGACCTCACCCTGCCCACGCCCAACGGGATCGAGACGACTCAGCGCGTGAAGCGAGAGCTGCCGCACACCGCGATCATCGTCCTCGCGCCGAACGAGGACGAGGACCAGCTTTTCGAGGCGATCAAAGCCGGCGCCGCCGCCTATGTCCTCAAGGACATCGACCCGACGGACCTCATCGCGATCATCCGACGGGTTCGCTCCGGCGAGTACCTGATCAACGACAAGGTCTTCAGCAAGCCCGCCGTTGCCAGCCGGGTCCTGAAGGAGTTCCGCGAGCTGGCCGTCTACGGCGCCGATGCCCAGCCGATCTTCGCGCCTCTCTCGCCGCGCGAGGTCGAGATCCTGGACAACATCGCCCAGGGGATGACCAATAAGCAGGTGGCCTACGCGCTGGGGATCAGCGAGCAGACCGTCAAGAACCACATGTCCAGCATCCTGCGCAAGCTGTCGGTGAACGACCGGACCCAGGCCGTGGTGTACGCCATGCGCCAGGGCTGGATCAAGATCCCCGAGGACTGAGGGCCAGAAGTCATTGCTCATCCGGTACTCCTGCGCCATGGGCGGGAGCGCCGGCCGGGACTAGTCTGCGGTCCTGACGTCGCGGGTATCCGGGACGGCATTCATCTCCTCCTCCGGCACAGGAGCCGCGCTGCAGCAGCGCGGCTCCTGTGCTTGCCCGGACGGCCTGGACCCTTGACAACGGAACGGGTGTGCGCAAAGGTACGCACCCGGCGGCGGCAGGAATGGGACCATCGGGTCATGTTCAGACGCGCTCTGGCACCCGTACGCTGCCGACGCCTATCCTGAAAGGAAAGGAGGTAACGCAAGGAATGCTTCAGTTCATCAGCACTCTTCTCAACAAGTTCCGACGCGAGGACGAGGACGGCCAGACTCTGGTTGAGTACGGTCTGCTCCTGGCCCTCATCGCGATCATCGTGATCGTGGCCCTGCTCTTCCTCGGCCCGATCGTGAGCCAGATCTTCCAGAACGTCGGCGAGAATCTGCAGCAGACCTAGTCCGCTGCCTATTCATCGCTCGTAGCGCGAAGGCCCCCGTGGATTTCACGGGGGCCTTCGCAATGGATTGAAGTCCGCCCCGGCGGGCTCTGAGGTACCAGCCCAAACGTAGCCGATAAGTCCGGTCGATCCCGCTTGTTGCTGGCCCGTAGACTGTTGACCGCAGTCACAACGTCGGACACACTGCACGGCCCGATTGTCATCATCCTTGCTCGAAGGGAAACATCGTGAAGCGAAGCAATCGCCTGGTCATCCTCGTCGGCGTGCTGCTGGCCGTCCTGGCATTCGTCGGGATCGTCGTCCTGCTCGGGCAGCAGGGGGGCAAGGCGCCCGCCGAGAGCAAGACCGTCAAGGTCCTGGTCGCCAAGTCGGACATCGCCATCGGCGACTCCGTGACGCCTGCGCTCGTCGAGGTCAAGGAGGTCGACCCCGAGGCGGTGGTCGGGACTCGCATCGCTGACCCGTCGCAGCTGACCGGCGCCCCCGCCCTCTTCCCGATCGGCAAGGGATCCCAGGTGAGCCAGGAGTCCGTCGGGCTCGGACAGATCGGCAGGTGCATCAGCTGCCAGCTCGAGCCAGGCGAGAAGGCGATCGCGTTCCAGGTGGAGCGGGTCACCGGCCTCGACTTCCTGATCCAGCCCGGCGACCATATCGACATCATCTTCAGGGGCGGAGTCCAGGTGGTCCAGCCGACCCTCGACTCAACCCCTGACAACCCCCGCTTCGAGGCGATCCCCGGGCTTGAGAACGCGCCGACCGTGAAGACGCTGCTCCAGAACAAGCGCGTGCTGTACGTCAGCGCCACCAAGATCAAGCCGATCACCGACCCGTCGGCGACGCCGGTGCCGGGCGGCAGTACCTCCGCCAAGGCTGACGAGATCGAGACGGTCGTCATCGTCTTCGCCGGCACCGACTCCGACGCCGAGGTCATCAAGTTCGCGCAGACCGATCAGACGGTGATCGGTCCGCTGACCGCGGTCCTGCGCCACGCCGACGACGACGTGGTCGAGGACACGACCGGTATCACCTTCAAGATCCTGGTCGAGCGCTTCGGGATCCCGATCCCAGACCTCATCAACGTCGAACTGCCGCCAGCCCCGTAGGGGTTGCCGGTCCACCCAGCGCAGCATCCAGGGGAAGACAACGTGATCAAGGTCCTCATCGTGGACGACATCCCGGAGACGCGGGATCACCTCTCGAGGCTTCTCGGCCTCGAGCGGGATCTCGACGTGGCCGGGACGGCCGGGACGGGAGAGGAGGCGATCAAGGTCGCCATGGAGCTGCGCCCCGACGTGATCGTGATGGACATCAACATGCCGGGGATGGATGGCGTGGCGGCAGCCGAGATCATCTCGCAGCGCCTCCCCACCAGCCCGATCATCATGATGAGCGTCCACGGCGAGGCCGATCAGCTGAAGCGGGCGATCTCCGCGGGCGCTCGCGAATTCCTGGTCAAGCCGTTCTCGGGGGATGAGTTCTCCGCGAGCATCCGGACGGTGTTCGAGCGGGAGCTCGCCCGGCGGATCCAGGTCGAGGCGTCGCTGCCGACGGTGCCGACCGTTACCAGTCCATCAGAGGATGGCGATCACCAGGTGGTCGCCGTCTTCTCGCCCAAGGGTGGAGCAGGACGAACGACCATCGCCACCAACCTCGCGGTCGCGCTCCACAAGGAGACGGGGGCACGGGTCTGCCTGGTGGATGCCAACCTCCAGTTCGGCGATGTCGGCGTCCTCCTGAACCTGAACCCCAAGGACCGCTCGATCGCCGAGGCGGTGGAGAGCGGCGAGCCGGATGGCGACATCATCGACTCGTGCGTGATCGACCATTCAACGGGCATCCGCGTCCTGCTCGCCCCGCCGTCCCCGGAGGGCGCCGACCTCGTGACGCCGGGCTACATGCGTCTGATCGTGGACCACCTGCGCATGGGCCACGACTACGTCATCATCGACCTGCCATCAGGACTGAGCGACCTTTCCCTGGCGGTGATGGACGCGGCCGAGACGATCCTGGTGCTCACCGCCCTGGAGATCACCACCATCAAGAACGTCCGCCTCTTCCTGGAGGTGGCCGAGCAGCTCGACTACGCGCGGTCCAAGATCAGATTGGTGGTCAACCGGGCCGATGCGGCGCAGGGGATCAGAATCGCCGACGTGGAAGCCTCGGTCCGACGCCCGATCGACGGGACGATCGTGTCCGACGGCCGCCTCTCGGTGCTGGCGGTGAATCGTGGCGTACCGTTCGTCGTATCCCATCCGGACAGCGTCCTCTCGCGAGATGTCACGAGTCTCGCGCGATCCCTTGTCGGCGACGCCGGCGCTGCCGTGGACCAGACCAACAAGCGCGGATTGTTTGCGCGCCGATAGCGCGGAAGGACTGAGCAGATGTCATTGCTGAAGAGGATCGAGCGAGCGCGTCCGGGCGGCGAGGGGGAGCCGCAGGTTCCCGCTGCACCGCAGACGACGCCAGTCCCGTCGCCCGGCGGCGGGCAGCCGACCCCGCCGCCACCCAGCGGCGGCGGCGCGACGGCGCGCCCATTCCTGGGAGCCATGCCGGCCCGCGAGTCCTTCCGCGAGGCCAAGTACCGCGTCCAGAACCGGCTCATCAACGAGCTCGATCCCAAGCTCGACCTGAGCAACCAGGTCGAGGTCCGGCGCCAGATCGAGGAGCTCTTCGGCAGGGTCGCCGACGAGGAGGGCCTGGCCCTCACCCGCGCCGAGCGCGTGCGGATGCTGGAGCAGATCACCGATGAGATCCTCGGCCTCGGACCCCTGGAGCCGTTGCTCCGCGACGAGACCATCACCGAGGTGATGGTCAACGGGCCGCAGCAGGTCTACATCGAGCGTGAGGGGCGCCTGGAGATGACCAACGTCACCTTCCAGAACGACGAGCACGTGATGAAGATCATCCAGCGCATCATCGCGCCGATCGGCCGTCGCATCGACGAGTCGAGCCCAATGGTCGACGCGCGCCTGGCCGACGGCTCCCGCGTGAACGCGATCATCCCGCCGCTCTCGCTGGTCGGCCCGGTGCTGACGATCCGGAAGTTCGCGGCTACCCCGTTCACCGTCGAGGACCTGATCCGCTTCGGCACCGCCACGCCGGACATGTTCGAGTTCCTGGAGGCCTGCGTGAAGGCCCGCCTCAACATCTTCGTCTCGGGCGGCACCGGCTCGGGCAAGACGACGATGCTCAACATCCTCTCCTCGTTCATCCCGGACGACGAGCGGATCGTGACTATCGAGGACGCCGCCGAGCTCCAGCTCCGTCAGGAGCACGTGGTGACGCTCGAGGCGCGTCCCTCGAACATCGAGGGCAAGGGCGCCATCCCGATCCGCGAGCTCGTGCGCAACGCCCTTCGCATGCGCCCTGACCGGATCGTGGTCGGGGAGTGCCGTAGCGCCGAGGCGCTCGACATGCTGCAGGCCATGAACACGGGCCACGACGGCTCGATGTCCACCGGCCACGCCAACACCCCACGAGACATGCTGTCGCGCCTCGAGACGATGGTGCTGATGGCCGGCATGGACCTGCCGCTCAAGGCCATCCGTGAGCAGATCGCATCGGCCGTCGACCTTATCGTCCACCAGAACCGCCTCAAGGATGGGACGCGCAAGATCGTGAACATCACCGAGGTCCAGGGGATGGAGGGCGATGTGATCGTCATGCAGGACATCTTCGTCTTCGAGCAGACCGCGGTCGTCGAGGGCAAGATCGAGGGCCGGCTGCGGCCGACGGGGATCCGCCCGAAATTTGTCGAGAAGTTCGAAGTGGCCGGGATTCACCTGCCGCCGAACGTCTTCGGCTCGCCGTTCTAACAGGAGTCATCCGCCGATGGGCATGTTGCCGTTCCTGATTGCCGGTCTCGCCGCAAGCGCCGTCGTGGTCACCGCGGTCGGCATCGCCATGAGCGGGGGATCTGGCGGCGTCGCGTCGCGCCTCGAGCGGTATGCCGGCGGGCAGACGGCGGAGACGGCCGCGGAAGGGGACCGCGACTCCGTCGTGATCGCCGGCCTGTCGCGCGTGATCGAAGGGCAGGACCTGGCCACCCGACTCTCGACCGAGATCGCGCGCGCCGACCTCAAGCTGCGTCCGGCCGAGTTCCTCATCGCGTGGATCGCCTCCCCGTTCTTCTTCACCGCGATGGCCTACGTGGTCGGGTTCGTCGTCCAGGGCTTCCACAACCCGATCGCACTCGCCGTGGTCTTCGCCGTCGGCGCCTACTTCCCGCGCTGGTACATCGGCTTCCGGCAGCGCAAGCGCCTGGCGGCCTTCAGCGAGCAGCTGCCCAACACCATCACGCTGCTGGCCAACTCGCTGCGCGCCGGCTCCTCGTTCCTGCAGGGCGTGGAGCTCGTGACCCGCGAGGCTCAGCCGCCGATCTCCGAGGAGTTCGAGCGCGTCGTGCGCGAGATGAGCCTGGGCGTCGCCCTCCAGCCGGCGCTCGGCAACCTCGTGCGTCGCGTGAAGTCCGAAGACCTGGAGCTCATGGTCACCGCCATCAACATCCAGAGCCAGGTCGGTGGGAATCTCGCCACCGTCCTTGACTCGATCGCCTTCACCATCCGTGAGCGGATCCGGATCATCGGCGAGATCAGGGTCCTGACCTCGATGCAGCGCTACAGCGGATATGTCATCACCCTGCTGCCCGTGGGGCTGGCCGGCATCCTCTTCCTCATCAGCCCCAGCTACATCACGGCGCTGTTCCGCAATCCTCCGACGACCCTCGGCCTGCCGACCGGCGTGATCTTCCTGATCGTCGGATTGATCAGCATGGCGATTGGCTACGTCTTCATCCGTCGCATCGTCGACATCAAGGTCTGATAGAGATGCCAACCACCGTCCTCATCATCGGCGTCATCGCGGCCCTGGCCGTCCTCCTCATCACCTATGGGCTGGCCGGGCGGCAATCGCGCGACGTCGTCCAGCAGCGACTTGAGCAGCTGGTCACGCAGCCCACCAGCCTCGAGGAGCTGGAGCTGCAGCAGCCGCTCGCCGAGCGGGTCCTGCGGCCCATCGTTCAGCGCCTCTCCCGCATCGCGAATCGCGGCGACACGGGAGGCGTGATCGCCCGTGCTGACGCCAAGCTGGAGAAGGCCGGGTACCCCGGTGGCCTGCGCGGCGCCGACTGGATGGGCGTCAAGCTCCTCTCGACCATCATCCTGGGGGTCGGCGTCGGCCTGCTGATGCTGCTGGTTGGCCGGGTGCAGCTGGCCCTCGTGTTCGGCATCGCCGGTGCAGGACTCGGCTACATGGCGCCCGAGTTCTGGCTCGGCAGTCGCGCCCGCAAGCGGTCATGGGCCATGGTCCTGCAGCTGCCCGACGCCCTGGACCTGCTCACGATCTCGGTCGAGGCCGGCCTGGGATTCGACGCGGCCCTTGCCAAGGTCGTGGAGAAGATGGAGGGTCCGCTCGTCAATGAGTTCCGCCAGGCGCTGGCGGAGATCCGCATGGGCCGGACCCGCCGCGACGCGCTTCGCGACGTGGTGGCGCGCGCCGATGCGCAACCGATCAGCAACTTCATCGGGGCCATCGTCCAGGCCGAGCAGCTCGGCGTTCCGATCGCCAAGGTTCTCCAGATCCAGTCGCAGCAACTCCGCATCGAGCGGCGCCAGCGCGCCGAGGAGATGGCGGCCAAGGCGCCGGTGAAGATGCTCTTCCCGATGGTCGGCTGCATCTTCCCGACGATCTTCATCGTGATTCTCGGCCCGGCCATCATCTCGGTCATGTCGGGACCGGGCATCTGACGTGCAGCCGGCGCTGCGGCCGGCCCTCCTGCTGGTCGATGACGACCCAACCCTCCTCGCCGTCCTCGCGCGCCGAATGGCGCGCGAGGGCTATGAGGTGCTGACCGCGCCCTCCGGCGCCCAGGCGCTCACCCAGCTTGAGCAGCGCTGGCCATCCCTGCTCATCGTCGACCTCATGATGCCCGGCATGGACGGCTTCGAGCTGTGCGCCCGCGTCAAGCGGATCGCGGACCTGCCGATCATCGTGCTCTCTGCCGTGGACGCATCCGAGGCCAAGGTCCGCGCACTCGAGGACTACGCAGAGGACTACATCACGAAGCCGTTCGACCCGGACGAGCTGGTCGCGCGCGTCCAGCGCGTCCTCAGGCGATCCGCCACCGGGCACTCGCAGGTCGTGCTCGACGGCGGGGATCTCCAGATCGACCTCACCGGTCGCCGCGTCACGCGACCCGGCGGCTCGTTTCCGCTGACGCCGACCGAGGTCCGCCTGCTGCACGTCATGATCGCGCAGATGGACCGGACCGTCCCCACCGACACGATCCTCAACCGCGTCTGGTCGGAATCGGATGGAGCCGATCCCTCCTACGTGTGGGTCACCGTTCGACGCCTGCGACGCAAGGTCGAGGTCGACCCGGACCGGCCCCGCTTCCTGCTCACCGAGCGCGGAGTGGGCTACCGGCTCGTCTCGACCACCGCGGCCGACCGAGCCATGGCAGAGTAGCGACTTGGGGATCGGCCGCCCATCCCTGCGTCTGCTGGCGGTGCTGCTGACGGCGGCGCTGCCGCCGCTGTTCGCGTTCGGTGTCGTGACCCTGCTCCAGCCCACCTGGATGGCCCGGGCGGGGACGCCGCTCTCCGCGTTCATCCTGGTGGGCGCAGGGCTGCTGTGGATCGTGCTGGTGGCCGTGGTGGCAGCCCGGCCGATGGCGACGGACGCCCGTTCGATTGCCGCCCTGGCCGAGCGTGGCATGGCGAGCACCGATGACGGGCTCTCCTCGGCGCAGCGCCGGCTGGCGACGACCCTGGAGGATCGCAACCGGCAGATCTCCGACCTGGCCGACCTGATCCGGGTGGCGCCGATCTCGAAGGACGCGATGGCCGTCGCCCACGCCATGGTGGCCGGCGCGCGCCGGGTGACCGGCGACCCGACCTGGCTGCTCGCGATTCTCCGCGTGCCGGAGACGCGGGACCTCGAACCCGGGGTCTACGGGCCCAACCCCGAGACACTGCCGGGGACGCTGGACGAGGTGCACCGTTGGGCGGCCACCGCCGAATCGCGCGGCCCGGCTCCGCGGGATGCTCGTCTGGTGGCGGGCCCGTGGGGCGCCTTCACGTGCGTGGACGTGGCAGCCGGCGAGGAGCTGCGCGCCATCCTGCTCGCCCCGTGGGAGGGACGAGCGGACCCCACTCCGGCCGAGCTGAACCTCTTCGGGCTGATCGGCCAGCACGCGGCCACGGCCCTCGAGCATGCGCTGCTGTACACGCGACTCCGGGTCCAGACCGAGGAGCTGAATCGGATGGCCGCCGTGCAGACTGACTTCCTGCGCGGGATCACGCACGACCTTCAGACGCCGCTGACCAGCATCCGGGCGCTGGCATCCGAGCTGCAGCAATCCGAGGAGATCGACGAGACGGCGCGCAACGACCTGGAGACGATCGCCCAGCAGGCGGACCGGCTGCGCCGCATGGTAGGGCAGCTGCTCGCCGTCTCGCGCCTGGAGGTGGGAGCCCTGACGCCGGTCCAGGAGGTCTTCCGGGTCGCCCCGGTCGTCCAGCGCACCTGGGATGCGCTGCGGGCGACCAGCCATCAGCTTGTCCTCGAGGAGGAAGGGCCGCCACACCTGGTGGTGGCCGATCCGGATCGGCTCGAACAGGTGCTCTGGGCCCTGATGGACAACGCCGTGAAGTACAGCCCCGCCGGTTCGGCCATCCGGGTGCACCTCGAGCTGGTGGCATCGGACGTCGGGGATCGTGTCTCGGAGATCGCGATCACCGACGAGGGGGTCGGGATGGATTCGACGACACGGGAGAACGCGTTCGAGCAGTTCTTCCGCTCCGATGATGCTCGGCGGCTGGTGCCCGACGGCAGCGGGATCGGCCTCTATGCCGCGCGCGGGCTCGTTCGGGCGATGGGCGGGGAGATCTCGATCGACAGCCGGCCCGAGGTCGGCACCACGGTGCGACTGACCCTTCCCGCCGAGACGACGGACGAGCCCGGCGACGACGCCGGCAGCCAGGAGCCGATCGGGTCATGGGCCGATACGTCCGCGTCGACAACCTGACGCGCGGCACCTCGCTGGCGGCGCACTGCCGGGTTGCCGCGTCGCTGCGCGATCGGACAGTGGGCCTGCTGGCCACGCCGAGCCTGTCGGCCGGCGAGGGGCTGCTGATCGAGCGCACACAGTCGATCCACATGTTCTTCATGCGCTATCCGATCGACGTGGTGTTCATCGACCGCGCGGCCATGGTCACGCGCACCGTTGCGGGCCTGCCCCCCTGGCGCGTGGTGTGGTGGGCTCGGGGTGCCCGCGACTGCATCGAGGTGCCAGCCGGCGCCATCGAGGCGAGCGGCACCGTCCGGGGAGATCAGCTGGCGGTCACCGAGCTGGCCTGACGCCTTCGAGGGGGACGAAGGTACTACCGGCGACACGCCCGAATGCCGATGCGGTGCAAGGCATCCGGCAAGGTCGCGTCGGGAAGATGCTCCCGTGCGTACCCGATCTCGATCCCGGCGCTCGGGCCTGTCGCGGCGAGGGCAATCCCTCGTCGAGATGGCGCTCATTCTGCCGTTCCTCCTTGCCTTCGCCGGTGGAGCCACCGACCTGGCCCGCGCCTACCAGGCCTGGCTGACGATCGAGTCTGCCGCTCGGAATGCCGCGGAGTTCGTGGCCACCAACAAGACCGACGTCGACGCCGCGACTGCGCTCACCGACGCGCGGCGCGTCGTGTGCCTGGAGTCACAGCCGGCCCCCGGCTTCACGGAGGGCAGCCCCCCGAACGCCATCGAGAATTGCGTCGCGCCCACGGTCACCGTCCCCTCCTTCGTGGTCAGCTCCACCCAGACCGGGGCGAGCGGCGCCAACCCAATTGCCACCGCGCACGTCAGGGTGACGCTCCAGTTCAACACGCTCTTCCCGTATCCGTTCCTTCCACACGACGGTTGGACGCTGACGGCAGACGCTACCTACGCCGTGGTGCGTGGCAGATGACCAGGCGCACCAAGCCACGCGGCCAGGCAATGGTCGAATTCGCCCTCGTCTTCCCCATCTTCATCCTGCTGCTGGTCGGGCTCTTCGACTTCGGCCGCGTGGTGTGGGTCAACGACACCCTGGCCACCGCGGCCCGGGAGGCGGTTCGCTACGCGATCGTGCACGGCGGCTCGGCCAGCACACTCTGCCCAGCGGGGCCACCCGGGCCCAATTCCCTTGAGCCGGATGCCTCGTGCCCACCGTTCCCGGATGGGGCCGCCTACCCGAGCGGCTCATTGCAGGCGATCAAGGACGTCGCCCAGCGCTGGGCAAGCGGCTCAGGCGATAGCGTGACGGTGTCCGTGTGCTACGGCGCCGTGACCTCCTGCGCCGACGATGTCAGCGAGGTGGGCGCCACGAACGATCGCGGCACGCAGGTCACGGTGACCGTCACCTCGACGGTCAGTCTCGCAGCTCCCTCTCTCCTCGGCTTTGGCGGCTTCGACCTCTCCGCCACCTCCACGATGCTGGTGAACCACTGACATGACTCCATCCACACTCTCCCGTCGTTCGCCGTCCAGCGAGTCTGGGCAGGTGCTCATCATCTTTGCCTTCGCCTTCATCGTGATCCTCATGATGCTGGCGCTGCTCTTCGACGGCGCGCAGGCATTGGTGCTTCGCCGCCAGATGCAGAACGCTTCGGATGCAGCCGCATTGGCAGGCGCCAATCTGATCCAGGGCCTGCCGATAAAGGGTTGCAGTGCGACCCTCGCGGACCCGAGCTCGCCGCCGGGCCCTCCGCAGGCCGCCATCGTGAACGCCGCCAAGGCCAGCATCGCCACCAACCTTCCTGACTACGACCCCGCCGCCGTGGTCGTCACCTGTCCTGAAGGCTGGAACGATGGCCAGGGCCACACCGTCGCGGTCCAGGTCCAGCTGCTCGACCAGGCGCCCACCTTCTTCGGCTCGATCTTCGGCGGCGGCCCATTGGACGTTGCCACGACCTCGGGAGCCGTCAACGGGCAGAACACCAACACCGCGTACTCCGTGATTCTGCTCAACGACCATATCGTCAGCGCTTCATGGCCGCAGGCGCGGAACGGATGCCCGTCGTTCCTCCTGTCGGGCGGTCCGACCGTGCAGTTCGACAGCTCGATCTACATCGATTCAACCTGTCTGGACGCGGCCGGCGGGGCCATGGCGACCAACGGCAATGCCACCACCCTGACCATTGGCGCGGACGGCCCCGCGATCCGCATCGTTGGTGAATACCATCAGCAGGCGCTGACCATCACGCCCGCGCCGCTGGAGCACCAGAACCCGAAGGACGACCCGCTCGCGTACCTGCAGCCCCCGCCCGGCAGCCGAAGCTTCTCCTCGTCCGACCTCAGCAGCCTCAAGATCCAGCGCAACAGCAAGCTCACGGTCGGGCAGGGGCAAAGCAGCAGCACGGTGATCCTGGAGCCTGGCGTCTACAAGGGCGGCATCCAGCTGAAGAACTCCTCGATTGCATACCTCCGCCCGGGCATCTACGTCCTGCAGGGCGGGGGCCTCGATCTCGGCGCCCAGACCAAGCTCTACGCCATCCCGGCGAACGCCAACAACACGACGGATCTCACCTGGGCCTCCGACTGCACATCGCTCAACTGCGGCATCCTCATCTACAACACCGGCGACGACAGCGGGTCGCTGACGATGGGGCCGATCACAGTCGCGGCAGGGGCCACCTTCAAGGTCCGCTCGTACGATCCCGTGGCGAGCATTACGCTGCGGAACAGCGGGGCGAGCTACAGCAACGACACGTACAACAGCCTCCTCATCTGGCAATCGGCGGTGCCGGCGGCGAACGGATCGCAGCAGGGGGCGCAGCCGGTGATGCATCTCAACGGTGGAGGCTCCGTCATCATGAGCGGCGCGATCTACGCGCCGCAGGCGAAGGTCCTGATGGGCGGCACCTCCGGCGGGTCCGGTGGTGGCGCCACGATCACGCTGACGCTGCAGTTCATCGTCTGGGACCTGGAGCTGTCCGGCAACTCGACATTCCACTTTGTCTACGACGGCAACGAGTTCCCCGTTCCGCTCGACTACGGGCTGATGCGATGATCCGAAAGGTCGGCCTCCGACTGCTGGAAGCTGATCTCTGAGTCACCTCCCACGAACCGCGGCCCGGCCCTCCACCGGACCGCGGTTCCGCGTAACCGGCGGCTAATCCGCCGGTACGGCCTGAACTGGCAGGCTTGCCCGATGCGCCTGCTGGACCTGGTCCTCCCGCCCGCCTGTGCGGGGTGCGGACGCTTCGGCCAGCTGATATGTGACGCCTGCCTCACCTCCTTTCCTGCGGCGACCAGGCCGGGCGACCGGTTCGCGGCGCCAGACTCCGGGACGATGGTCGGCGACGCCCTTGAGCTGGCCTTCGCGGCCTTCGCCCACGGCGGAACGCTGCGACGAGCCCTCCAGCGCCTCAAGTACGGTGGCAGCGGCCGGATGGCCGTTCCGCTCGCACGGGCCGCAGCGCCCGCCCTGGAGGCCCTGACGAGCGTCTGCGGCGCGCTTCCGCTCGTCCCGGTACCGGTTCACGCCGCCCGCCTGCGTCAGCGCGGCTACAACCAGGCCGCGCTGCTCGCCGACGCGCTCGCCGCCGAAACCGGCCTGCGGGTGCTCGACATCCTCGAACGGCACCGGGCAACCGCTCGTCAGCACGGCTTGGGGAAGGCGGCCCGGCTCCACAACCTGCGCGGCGCCTTCGCGGTCAGGAACGGGGCCCGCACGCCAGCGGGCCTCATCCTGGTCGACGACATCCTGACCACATCCGCCACGTTGGAGTCGTGCGCCGGGGTCCTCCGCGCGGCGGGCGCGGCCACCGTGTGGGGCTTCGCCATCGCACGGGAGGTGTAGGTCGGAGCCCCCGGGGCGCTGGTGCTACCGTAGAGGCCACCGCAACGGAGGACTCCAGATGAGGACCACCGTCAATTCGCGCAACCTCGAGTTGACCGACGCGTTGCGACGCCAGATCGACCGCAAGCTGCGACGCCTGGAGCGGATCACGCACCCCGATGCCGACGCCACCGTCGAGCTGATCGTCCACGCCTCTCGTGCCGCGGAGACCTCCCACGTGGCCGAGGTGAGCCTCGTGAACAACGGGACCGTCATCCGTTCCGTTGGGGCCGGCTCGACGATGCACGCCGCCATCGACAACCTCGTCGATCGGCTGGAGCGCCAGGTGGTGCGCGCGCGCGAGCGCCCGCGGAGCGTCCGGGATCGCGCGGAGGAGGTGCTGCACGAGCGGTCCGGGCCGGCTGAGACGCCGATGGCAGATGGCGGTCCGGAGGACGAGGGGTCCGGCAGGCCCGAGGTGGTGGAGATCAAGCGCTACGACATGACCCCGATGTTCGAGGAGGACGCGATCGTGCGCATGGAGGAGCTCGGCCACGCGTTCTTCGTCTTCCTCAACGCCGAGACCGATCGGATCGGGGTGGTCTACCGTCGCGGCGACGGCGGCTACGGGATGATCGACCCGGTCGTCGACCGGTCCGGGAGGGCGAGCTGAGGCGGGCGCGCGTCAGCGCGTCAGGGTCGGCAGGATCAGCAGCGCGGCGACGATCACCATCAGCGAGACGAAGAAGACAAGCAGGGCGATCGCCAGCAGGTCGACGCGCCGCGGGGCCTCAGGTTCGGACTCGGGCTCCATGGCCGGCACCCTAGCACGACCTCAGCCACGACGGCGGCTCACCTGGCCGGCCGAGGCGCCCCGGGTCGGCATCCACCTGAGCGTCCGCAACGGGCTCCTCAAGGCAGCGCGACGGGCGCGGCAGATCGGCGCCACCGCTCTCCAGATCTTCAGCGACAACCCGACCGCCTGGCGGCGCCGGACCGAGCCTCCCGCCGATGCGCCCGACTTCGTCGCGTTCTGCGCTCGCGAGGGGATCGCGCCGGTCGCGATCCACGCCAGCTACCTGATCAACCTGTGCGGATCGGCCGAGCCGTTCGCACGCCAGTCGATCGACGGGCTGATCTACGAGCTGCAGCGGGCCCCGGCCTACGGGGCGAGCCTGGTGAACACGCACATCGGCTCGCACCGCGGGGATGGGCGGACGAACGGGATGGCCCGCCTGGCCGCCGGCGTCTCGGCGGTGCTGGCCGACTCGCCCCCGGGGGTACGGCTCGTCCTCGAGAACTCGGCCGGCGGCGGAGACACGCTCGGCGGCACGCTGGAGGAGCTGGCGGGCATCCTGGATGCGGTCGCCGGCGACCACGGCGACCGGCTGGCCTTCTGCCTCGACACGGCGCACCTGTGGGGTGCCGGGTATGACATCTCCACAGCCTCGGGAGCGACATCGGTGCTGGATCGCTTCGACGAGCTGATCGGCCTCGATCGGCTCGCGCTGGTACACCTGAACGACTCGCGATCGCCGCTGGGCTCGCGCGGGGACCGCCACGAGCACCTCGGTGCGGGGAAGATCGGGGCGGCCGGCCTGGCCGCGCTCCTGAGAGATCCGCGGCTCCCCGGGCGAACGGCCCTGGTCATGGAGACGCCCGGTGTGGACGAGGGGTTCGATGCGACCAACATGCGACGGAGCTGGCTGCTGTACGCGGGGGCCGAGGAGCTGCCGCCGCTTCCGGCGCGTGCCTTCAGGACCTCTCGGGCATCGACGCGTGTGGCTGCCCCGAGCCGGCCGGGGGCGGGCTAGGTGCGGTAGCCGGTCCCGCTGGCGGACCCGACCGCGGGATCGAGGTCGGCACCGTTCGACGTGTCGCGCAGGCGTCGCCCGCGCAGTGCGATATAGGTCTGCATCAGGCCGCGGACATCGGCCTCCGACAGCAGCTCGTCACCGCGCAGCGCGTATTCGACGCGTGCCGTGGGCTGCAGCTGACGAGCGCCCTGGGTCGCGAAATAGGCGGGGCCGTCCGACTCCTCGCGGATCTCGCGCAGGCCACGTGCCAGCTTCGTGGCGGTGCCGAGCGACGGCATCCGGTCACCCTTGATCAGCCGGGAGATGGTCGAGTGATCGACTCCCGACTGGAGCGCCAGCTGGCGCTGGCTCATCTTCTTTTCCTTCAGCTGGCCGCGCAGCCAGCTGTTGAACGACCGCGGAGTCTGGAGCGTCATGCGCCTTCGTCCTGTGCCGTCGCCCACGCAGGCTTGAATCGCCCGGTGGTGCGTGCGAGCAACCGCAGAATCGCAGTGGCGCGGGGGACCCTCAATGGGAGAAAGGTACCGACCGCCACGCGGCAAGCGGCTTGGAGCGTCAGCCGGTGGCCGCCACCTCGGGCCCGGAGCGTCCGGTGTGGGCGCGGCGCACCTTGGCAGAGAAGGCATAGAAGATGCCGCCGAGCACGATCACGCTGAGGATGCTGATGGCTCGATCCGTGAGGGCGACGGCCAGGGCCGGCTCGTTCACCACCCCGTACAGGGCGAGGAGGCCGACGATCCCCGCCTCCACGAAGCCGACCCCTGCCGGCGTGAGTGGGATGGCGGTCAGCAGCGACCCCCCGAGCGCCACGAAGAGCGAGGCACTGATTCCGAGGTTCGCGTCCGGCAGCTCGAGTGCCCGGATGACGAAGAAGAGGCGCACCCCTTCGAAGAGCCAGATGGCGACCGTGAAGGAGCCGATGACCGGCAGGCTCCGTGCAGTCAGCGCGCCGGTGCTCCCCTCGTGGAAGCGCTCGTACAGGTCGGCCACCCGCGCGGGCAGAATGCGCGCTACGTGCGCGCCGAAGTAGTTCAACGCGACGACCAGCAGGACCAGGATCGCCGCCACCGCGAAGCCCGCCAGGAAGAGCGCATCGATCTCGGGTCGCGAGCGGCCGCGGAAGCTCCAGAAGCCAGCCGCCAGGGCGAGGGCGAAGATCACTACGATGTCGGCGATCCGCTCGATGAAGATGGTCCCCACCGTGCGCGAGATGGAGCCGCCGTAGTTGCCCTTCAGCAGATAGGCGCGATAGAGGTCGCCGAGCTTGGCCGGCACGAGGCAGTTCACGAACCAGCTGAGGAAGAGGATCTCGGTGGCGTCGCGTTTGCCGATCTGCGTCCCCACCCGGCCGAGGACGAATCGCCAGCGGAGTCCCCGCAGCGGGAAAGTGGCGTAATACGCCAGGAGAGCGAACAGCAGGAAGAGCGGATTGGCGGCCGTGATGTGCGCCCAGGTCTTCTCGAAGTCGATCTGGAGCTGCTGTGACAGGAGGAAGACCAGGGCCAGCCCGAAGATGATGGACCCGATCGTGCGCACGTTCAGGAAGCGCCGCGCGAGGCTCACCTCGCGCTCGGGGATCGCCTCCTCGGGAGGAGCGCCCAGGAACTCTCCCGGCTCGTAGACCGAATGGCCGTGCTCGTGCGGGCCGGTCGGGTGGCCGTCCCCGGTCAACGCTTCAGCCGCCTGCGCACCGCATTCGACCACACCGCCCAGCGCGTCGTGGCGTGGATCAGCTTCGTGGAGCGGGTCCCGTGCCACTCGTTCTCGAGCAGGGCGGCGCGCAGCTCGTCGGCGGTCTCGAAGGCGGGCAGGGCGTTGAAGCTCATCGCCACCTCGAGCCCGGAATGGGCGTCCGAGCAGGCGATGCCGGGGATCCCGTAGCGCGCCGCGAGGTCCGCCGCCTGCTCGTTGTGACGCGCCAGCGTGACGCGGCTGTTGAAGACCTCGATGGCGTCGATCTTGCCCGCGTCGGCGAGCTGCAGCAGCGGCGCCTCGCGAATGTGCGACCGGCGGAACGGGTCGTACGGGTGCGGGATCGAAACCAGCCCACCCTGGGCGTGGATCTCGTCGGCGGTCGCCTCGGCCGTCGAGCCGGGCGCAATGGTCTCCGTCAGGAAGATCCCCACCACCTCGCCGTCGGTGGTCGAGACCTCCTCCCCGAGCACGATGTGCAGCCGATCCTCCAGCCCCCGCGCCAGGACGCGGTCACGCACCGCCATCGCCCCCTCGACGTTGTTGTGGTTGGTCACCGCGATGTGGGTCAGGCCGCGCTCCATGGCGAGCCGGATGAGGCGATCCTCGGTCAGAAGCGAGTCCCGGCTGAAGCGGGTATGGACGTGGAAGTCGGCGAACGCGAGCGCCCGACGCCTCGCCAGCGCGACGGGGACGGCCTCGACATCGGCGCGGGCCGCGATCGAGACCGGCGCGGCGACGGTCATGAGCCGCGCACCAGGCTCTTGCGGAACTGGTCGAAGTGCTCGAGGGCGAGCCCGGTCCCGACCGCGACCGAGTTGAGCGCGTTGTCCGCTACGTGGCACGGGATCCCCGTCACCTGGGTCAGCAGCGCGTCGATGTTGCGCAGCAGCGAGCCGCCACCGGTCATGACCATCCCCTTGTCGATGATGTCGCTCGACAGCTCCGGCGGCGTCTGCTCCAGGACGTTGCGCACCGCGGTGATGATCTGGCCCAGCGGCGTCTCGATCGCCTCGGTGACCTCGCCCGAGGTGATCGGGATGGTGCGGGGGAGGCCGGCGATCATGTCACGCCCCTTGACCTCCATCTGCATCGGCTCGTCAAGGGCCAGCGCGGAGCCGATGCCGATCTTGACCTCCTCGGCGGTCCGCTCCCCGACCATCAGGTTGTACTTGCGACGAATGTAGTTCGCGATCGCCTCGTCGATCTTGGTGCCGCCGACCCGCACCGAGTCGGCCACCACGATGCCGCCAAGGGCGATGACCGCGATCTCGGTCGTCCCGCCGCCGATGTCGACGATCATGTTTCCGGAGGGGCCGGAGATCGGCACGCCGGCGCCGATCGCCGCCGCCAGCGGCTCGTCGATCAGGAAGGCGTCGCGTGCACCGGCCTTCATGGCGGCGTCGCGCACGGCGCGCTTCTCGACGCTGGTGACCCCCGATGGGACGCTGATCATCACGTCGGGCTTGAAGAGGCGGACGCGGGACACCTTGTTGATGACGTACCGCAGCATCGCCTCGGTGATGAGGTAGTCCGCGATCACCCCGTCGCGCATCGGGCGGATGGCGCGCACGTTGCCCGGGGTCCGCCCGATCATCTCGCGGGCCTCCTCGCCGACCGCCACCAGCCGGTTGTCGTCGTCGTTGATGGCGACCACGCTCGGCTCGTTCAGGACGACGCCCTTGCCCTGCACGTAGACGAGGATGTTGGCCGTGCCCAGGTCGATGCCGATCTTCATCGGCCCTGCCCGGACAGCACGCGGAGCTGGGCCATTGCCTTCTCGAGGCGCGCCACGCGGGTCGCCGCCTGCTTCGCCTCGCCGATCGGAACGGCTATCTCCTTTCGGCGGCTGAACGAGAGCGAATCGAAACGAGCGCGCAGGCTCGGTTCAGCGATGAAGGCGGCCTCCAGCTCCGGCGGGATCTCGAGCACCCTCGGCCGATCGTCGCGAGCCACCACCACCTCGACGCGCTCGCCGATGTCGACGGCCGCGGCGGCGCGAGTGGCCTTGTGCACGCCCATGAACAGCCCACGCCCCCCGTACGGCATCGTGCTGCTCTGATACGACACGCCATTGATCGTGCCCACGACCCGCATCTGCTTGAGGCCGCCGAGCGCACTCGCGATCTCCGAAGGGACCAGAACGATCGCTCCCCCCGAGCGCGCCGCTTCGAGCTGCGCCGTAAAGCGGTGCGTTTCGGCCATGCCCCGAGTCTACGCGTCGATGCGGGTGATCTGGGCGCCAAGCGAGACGAGCTTCGATTCGATCGCCTCGTAGCCGCGGTCGACGTGCTCCACCCCCGAGATGACGCTCGTCTCGGCGGCCGCCAGGGCGGCCAGGATGAGGGTCGCCCCGGCCCGGAGGTCGGCGATCTCGACCTCCCGGCCATGGAGCGGCGTGGGGCCGGCAATGCGCGCGTGCCGCTCGTCGAGGACCTCGATGACGGCCCCCATCTTGACCAGCTCCATCGTGTAGTCGAGCCGGTCCTCGTAGATCGTCTCGTGAATGGTCGAGACCCCATCGGCCTGGGTCATGAGAACCGCCAGCGGAGCCTGGAGATCGGTGGCGAAGCCCGGATAGGGCTGGGTCTCGACATCGGCCGGCTGGATGCCGTCACCTCCGCGGACGCGCAGTCCTCCGCCATCCTCGGCAAAGGTCTCCGCCGAGATCCCCATCCCGGTCAGCAGGTCGGTGAACGCGGACAGGTGCGCCGGGTCGACGCCGCGAACCGTGACGTCGCCGCCGGTGACCGCGGCGGCCATGGCGAAGGTCCCCGCCTCGAGCCGGTCGCCCAGGACGCGGTGCTCGATACCCCGCAGCCGATCGACCCCTTCGATCTCGAGCCGGTTCTGCCCCGTCCGCTCGATGTGAGCTCCCATCCCGCGCAGCATCGCGATGAGGTCGTCGACCTCGGGCTCCTGGGCGGCGTTCTCGATCACGGTCGTGCCGCGGGCGAGGGTCGCCGCCAGCATTGCGTTCTCGGTCCCCATGACCGTCACGTACGGGAACGCGATGGAGCCACCGCGCAGCCCCCCAGGAGCCTGCGCGAAGTAGTAGCCGTTCTTGTATTCGATCTCGGCGCCCAGGGTGCGCATCGCCTCCACGTGCAGGTCGACCGGGCGCCGCCCGATCCGATCGCCACCCGGGTTGCTGATGATCACGCGCCCGAACCGCGTCAGCAGCGGGCCGAGCAGGATGAACGAGGAACGCATCTTCATCGCCGCCTCGAGCGGGACGAAGAGCCAATCGGCGCCTGACGCCTGGATCTCCAGGCCGTCCTCGTCCAGCGGGCTGACGGAGAAGCCGATGTCCCTCATCACCCCGCGCAGGATCTGCACGTCACTGATGCGCGGGACGTTGCGCAGCACACTGCGATCATCGGTCAGGGTGGCCGCAGCCATCATCTTCAGGACGGCGTTCTTCGCACCCGCAATCCGCACCTCGCCGCGGAGCGGGACGCCACCGGTGACGATGAACTTCTGCATCATCCTGGCCGCCTAGGCTGGCCACGCCTCCTTCCACTCGTGCGCTCCCAGGTGATGCCCGTCGCACAGTCCCACCCGACCGCCCATGTGGCGCGACGGCAGGAATGGCTGCATCCCAGCCTCGAAGGGCGTCGGCGCCGCATTGCAGAGCATGTAGCGCCGCTCACGAGCCCACGCGTAGGCATGGTCGCTGGAACAGAAGGCAAACCCCTTCGTGAAGTTGGATGAGGTCCCCGCCGGCTCGCCGGGCAACCCGATCGGACCCGATTCGCGGACGATCTCGATCCTGACCGGGAGCTGTTCAAAGCGCGATGCGCAGTGGTCGCAGGCCTGCATCAGCCGGAGTAGTGCGCCCCGTCGTCGAGCGAGTGACGCTCGACGAAGGTGGGGTCCACGTTCGGATCCTGGCCCGGCGGCGAGCCACGGTGCGGTAGAGCGTCGACCGGGCAGATGAACGGGTAGTCGCGGCTGATCTTGCGCAGCTCCTGCATGCGGCGGAACGGCCGGGCGGGTGTTGCCGCAGTTCCGCCGCCCTCGTTGCTCATGAGCCGATCCTACCCCAGCGGCCTACGATGGGCCACGTGGCGCTCCACCGCGAGATGTGCTGAGAGCTCAGCCTCGCGAGCGGCGCCGGGTGGCGATCCGCTCCCGCATCAGGGCGGTCTGCAGAGCGGCCCGCACCCTGGCCACGTCCATCGGGTCGTGCACTGCGCCGAGCTCCGCCTCGGCCTTCTTGCGCGCCTCGATCGCCCGGGCCTCGTCGATCTCGTCGGAATGCTCGGCGAGGTCCGCCATCACCACGACCTTGTCGGCGCGAACCTCGACGAAGCCTCCCGAGATGAGCAGCACCTGCTCGGTGCCGGCCTTCTTGATGCGCAGCTCGCCTGTGCCGAGAGCGCTGATCAGCCGGGTGTGGTGCGGCAGAATGCCCAGCTCCCCGTCGATCCCGGGCACGGTCACCATGTCGACCTCGTCGGAGTACGCCCGCCGCTCCGGACTCACGATCTCCAGATGTAGTGGCATCTCAGCTACACCTCGTGGATGCCGCTGCGGCGGTGAGTGAATCCGGGGAGGGGATGGGCCCGGCGCCGCCGAAGCGCGTTGCCCAGCCGCGCAAGGCGGTGTCGGGGCCGGCCCATACCAGCATTACTTCATCCCCTCCGCATTCGCGACCACGTCCTCGATCGGCCCCGCCATGAAGAACGCCTGCTCGGGGAGCGCGTCGTGCTTCCCCTCCAGGATCTCGCGGAAGCCGCGCACCGTCTCGCCGCGCTCCACGTACTTGCCCTCGCGCCCGGTGAACTGCGCCGCGACGAACATCGGCTGGCTCATGAAGCGCTGCAGGCGTCGGGCCCGCGAGACGGTCACCTTGTCCTCCTCGGAGAGCTCGTCCATGCCCAGGATGGCGATGATGTCCTGGAGGTCCTTGTATCGCTGAAGCGTCCGTTGCACCTCGCGGGCGACGTTGAAGTGATCCTCGCCCACGACCCGTGCGTCGAGGATCGTCGAGGTCGAGGTGAGCGGGTCCACGGCTGGGTAGATGCCGAGCTCCACGATCGAGCGCTCAAGACGCACGCCGCTGTCGAGATGGGCGAAGGTGGTGGCGGGGGCCGGATCGGTGTAGTCGTCGGCCGGCACGAAAATGGCCTGGAGGCTGGTGATCGAGCCGTCCTTGGTGGAGGTGATGCGCTCCTGGAGGTCCCCCATCTCGGTTGCCAGCGTCGGCTGGTAGCCAACCGCCGAGGGCATTCGCCCCAGGAGGGCGGAGACCTCGGCACCCGCCTGCGTGAACCGGAAGATGTTGTCGATGAAGAGCAACACGTCGCGGTGCTCCACGTCGCGGAAGTACTCGGCCATGGTGAGGGCGGTCAGGCCAACCCGCTGGCGGGCGCCGGGCGGCTCGTTCATCTGCCCGAAGACGAGCACGGTCTTGTCGAGCACGCCCGACTCGGTCATCTCGCCGATCAGGTCGTTCCCCTCACGCGAGCGCTCACCGACCCCGGCAAAGACGGAGTAGCCGCCGTGCTCTGCCGCGATGTTCCGGATCAGCTCCTGGATGATGACCGTCTTCCCAACGCCGGCGCCGCCGAGGACACTGGCTTTGCCGCCCCGTTTGAAGGGAGCGATCAGGTCAATCACCTTGATGCCGGTCTCGAAGACCTCCGCCTCCGTCTCCATCTGGTCGAAGCCCGGAGCGGCGCGGTGGATGGGCAGCGTGTCGGACTTGCCGACGGCGCCTTTGCCGTCGATCGCGTGCCCGAGGACGTCGAAGATGCGCCCGAGGGTCACCGACCCGACCGGCACGGTGATGGGGGCGCCGGTATCGACGGCGTCGATGCCACGGGACAGGCCATCGGTGGTTGACATGGCCACCGCACGGACCCAGTTGTTGCCCAGGTGCTGCTGCACCTCGACCACCAACGTCTCATCCGCCCCGGCCGCTGCTGCGGGCCGTCGGATATTCAGCGCGTTGTAGATCCCGGGCAGCTCGCCCGGCGGGAACTCGACATCGACCACGGGGCCCGTGATCTGGATCACCTTTCCGGTCGCCATCGGTCTGTTGTGTCTCCTCGTCTGGGTTGCGGACCTAGCCCAGGGCCTCAGCCCCGGAAGCGATCTCGGTCATCTCACGGGTGATGTTGGCCTGGCGGGTCTTGTTGTAGACGAGCTTCAGATCGCCGATCAGCTCGTTCGCGTTGTCGGTCGCGCTGCGCATCGCCACCATCTGCGCCGACTGCTCCGACGCGCGGTTCTCCAGCACGGCCCGATAGATGTCGATCGCAACGAAGTGCGGCAGCAGGCGGCTCACGACCGCCTCGGGGGAGGGTTCGAACAAGTATTCGTCGTTCGTCTCCGTCTCATGCTCGCCCATGGTGGGCCGCTCGACCGGCAGCACTGTGACGACCGCCGGCCGCTGAGACAGGGTGTTGATGAAGGTCGAGTAGGCGATCTCGATGCGGTCGTAGGTGCCCGCCAGGAAGTCCTCGGTCACCAACCGGGCGATCGGCGTCACGTCGGCGAAGCTGGGACGGTCGCCGAGCTGGGCGAAATGGGCAGCGATCGGAACGCCGGCCCTGCGGAGCGCGTCGCGCCCCTTGCGGCCAACCGTGACGGCAGATATCTCGACCCGCTCACCGTCGATCTCGGCCTCCTCGGCAAGGTGGCGCAGGACAGCGCGAACCGCGTTGGCGTTCAGCGATCCGACCAGGCCTCGATCCGTCGTGATCATGACCAACCCGATCCTGCGCACCGGTCGGCGGGCG
>DASYRA010000045.1:0-25476 GCA_036004845.1 Candidatus Limnocylindria bacterium | reverse complement strand
CACGGTCGTGCCATTCGAGCGGCGCAGCACGAATGAGCTGGAACTGACGCCCGTCACCACCCGATCGAAGCGCACGGCTGGCACCACCGTGGCCGCGACGCCAGTCGCGCCGGCCACCGGCCAGATGCCGAGCACGGTGGGCGAGGGTTGAGCAGGTGGCACGGGCTCGGTGTAGGTGACAGTCGTGCCGGACGGGGTAAGAGCGGGCTTGCCAGCGTACGCGAAGAAGTAATCGCCGCTGGTCGGATCGCCCGTGTTCTGGATCCAAATGCGGGTGCCCGCCAGATCCGGATGCGCGAAGTGCCGTTGGCGGGACAGGTCGTACCCGTTCGCGTTCTCGGCGATCGCGCCGAAGGCCATGCCGGGGTTGCGCAGGATCGTGTCGACCAGCTGCTGGGCGCCATCGTGCATGTCCGTCGCGAAGTAGGCGCCACCGGCCACCGAGAGTGAGGGGAAGGAGTAGTTGCGGACGCGTTGCAGGGCCTTCGACTCGGTCGCCGGCGCATCCCAGCCTTCGCTGGCGCCCGGGGCGTAACAGGCGTTGGAATAGATCATCACCCAGTTGGGGGCGGGGGTGATGCCGTCATTGGCCGTGCCACCGCAGTAGGTGAGCCGAGCGGAATCGTCGGACGAGGTGAGCAGCCCGCGGAGGACCTTCTCGCCGCAATAGACCATCGTCGTGGACCAGTTATCCTCGTCGCCCTTCGTGGTCGTCCGGTTGAGGCCCCAGCCGTTGTGGCGGTCGGTGAGCTCGGTGGTGCCGTACGGGTTCGGAAAGCCGTTGCCGTGTCCCAGGTAGACGACGATGTTCGCCCCATTGACCGCCGTCTTGACGTTGGCCCAGGTCGCGTTTGGCGAGTAGACCTTCACCGCGGTGGCGCCGGCTGAGAGAGCCGCGGCGTAGATCGCGTCGCCCTTGCTGCGGTAGTTATCGGTCTGGGTGCCGGTGGGGCCCACGATGATGACGACCTTCTGCGGCGTCGCCACGGCGCCCGCGGGCGCAGCCGCCATCAGCGACGAGATGACAGTCAGGGTGGCGACGAGCGCGACTCGGATGCGGTTCGGCAATGGGGCTCTCCTGGCGGCATGGATCCGGGCGCCGATCCCGGGCACTTGATCTGCTCCTGCCACCGTACCGACGGTGCTGCGAAAGTCCCATGCCCCGTTGGTCCGCTGCGGCCACGGCGATGGAGCCATGTGCGCGGACGCAACCCTCCGGACCTAGTCCTGGTCGAAGTGCAGAACCACCAGCAGTCGCTCCACCGTCGGGAAGTCGACGGCGGGACGCACGAACGCGGTCTTGGTCAGGCCGTCCGCATCGAGCTCCAGGGCCTGGATCGTGCCGATCAGCAACCCGCGCGGGTATGGGCTGCTGCCGATGCCCGCCCCACCCGGATCGGCGAGGGTGAGGCCGGCGCTGACGACGGTGTCTCCCACGGCGACCCGGTCGGTGGCTCGGACCTGGACCATCACCAGCTGCCCTCCCAGCTGGCCCTGGACCAGGCCCAGGGCCCTTGACTGCTGGTCGAGCGCCACCACGCTGGCGCGCGCATCGACGACGAGGCGAACGGTCGCCGACTCGGAGGACGCGGCGACCACGGTGCCCGCCAGGGCTCCGGCGCCATCGGCCGCAGCCACCACCGGCATCCCCACCCTGACCCCGTCCTCGGTGCCGGCGTCGATGCCGACCTCCCAGGTGAGGTTGCTGGGATCGCGTCCGAGGATGCGGACCGGCAGCAGGTCCATCTGCAGCGAGGTGGTGAGGCCGAGCAGCCCCCGCAGCTCGGCGTTCTCGGCGGCCGCTTCCCGCAGCTCGGCGAGGCGCGCCTCGGCGCCGGCCAGCTGACGCCGCAGCCGGTCGTTCTCCGACCGCAGCCGGTCGATCTCTCCGATCGCGCTGAAGAAGCCCGAGACGCCCGCCCCAAGGCCGCTGATCGCGCTGCGGACCGGGTCCAGCGCGTGGGCCGTTGCCTCCTGCACCGTCAGGGCCTGGGGCGTGCGCGAGGCGAGCAGGAGGAGGAGTGAGACGACCATGCCTGCCGCAAACCAGAGCCCGGCGCGGGACCGCCGGTGCGGGCTGCCGTCGAGCATGCTGGTCCTAGCGCGGTGCGCGGGTGAACTGCTCGCTCACCATCACCCGCTCGAGGGTGTCGAGCTCCTCGAGGACGCGGCCCGTCCCGCGCACCACGCAGGTGAGCGGGTCGTCGGCGACGTGGACCGGCATCTGGGTCGCCTCGGCGACCCGCTTGTCCAGCCCGATCAGGAGCGCGCCGCCACCGGCCAGCACGATCCCCTGGTCCATGATGTCCGCCACCAGCTCCGGAGGCGTCTCCTCGATCGTCTCCTTGATGGCGTCGATGATCTGCGCCACCGATGGCTCCAGCGCCTCTCGGATCTGGTCGCTCCCCACCTCGACCCCGCGCGGCAGGCCGGTCAGCAGATCCCGCCCGCGGAAGGTCACCGTGCGCGGGTTGTCCATCGGGTAGGCCGAGCCGACCGCGATCTTGATCTCCTCGGCGGTGCGCTCGCCCATCAGCAGGTTGTACTCGCGACGGGCGAAGCTGACGATGTCGACGTCCATCTCGTCCCCACCGATCCGAATCGAGCGGCTGACCACGATCCCGCCGAGGCTGATGACGGCCACCTCGGTGGTGCCGCCGCCGATGTCCACGATCAGCGACCCGGTCGGCTCGCTGACCGGGAGGCCCGCGCCGATCGCGGCGGCCATCGGCTCCTCGATGAGCCTAGCCCAGCGAGCGCCGGCGTTGAGGGTTGCATCCCGCACGGCGCGCTTCTCGACTTCCGTCACGCCCGACGGGATGCCGACCAGGACCCGCGGCCGGGGGATGCGGGCGTATCGGTCGTGCACCTTCTGGATGAAGTACCGGATCATCTGCTCGGTGACGTCGAAGTCGCTGATGACCCCATCCCGCAGCGGCCGGATGGCGACGATGTTGGCGGGGGTTCGGCCGACCATCCGCTTCGCCTCGGCGCCGATCGCGAGCACCCGCCTGGTACGAGTGTCCATGGCGACGACGCTCGGCTCGGAGATGACGATCCCCCGATGACGCACGGTGACCAGGGTGTTGGCCGTGCCGAGGTCGATCCCGACGTCGTGCGAGAGGAGCCCGAGCAGGCCGTCGAAGATGCCCAAGGTGCCTCCAGCTGGGACGGTGATGACGTGCCGAGGGGGACTCCAGCTGGGCGGCTGGGGATAGGTGAAGTGTGACGGATCGGCCAGCGGCGGGCAATGCAAAGTCGCCCCTGGCCTCGAGTTCGCTAAGGTGACGGGCGATGGCCGACGAACAGCAGCCCGCGCGACCCTGGGAGGTCCTCGGCGCTCACCTCCGCCGCGTCGGCGGGACCGATGGGGTGGCATTCTCGGTCTGGGCGCCCAACGCCCACCGGGTCAGCGTGACCGGCGCCTTCTGCAACTGGCATCCGGATGCCGTCCCCATGACGATGCGCGATGACGGCATCTGGGAGGGCTTCGTCCCGGGCGTGACCGCCGGGGAGCGCTACCGCTACGTCGTGGGCGGCGCCGATGGCAGGACGCGACACAAGTCGGATCCGTACGGGCAGTCGATGGACCTGCCGCCCGGGAGCGCCTCGCACGTGCCGGCCCCGTCGACCCACGCCTGGTCGGACGACGACTGGCTGGCCCAGCGGCCGCTGCGCGACCTGCACCGTTCGCCGATGCGGATCTACGAGGTCCACCTGGGGTCGTGGCGACGCGGACCGCGTGGACGATTCCTGACCTATGCCGAGATCGGACCGCGGCTGGCGGATCACTGCGCGCGCCACGGCTTCACCCACGTCGAGCTCCTGCCGCTGGCCGAGCACCCGTTCTACGCGTCGTGGGGCTACCAGGTGACCGCCTTCCACGCCCCGACAGCCCGCTACGGGACGCCCGATCAGCTGCGGGGCATGGTCGACCTGCTCCATCGGTCCAGGATCGGCGTTATCCTCGACTGGGTCCCGGCCCACTTCGCGAGCGACGGCTACGGGCTCGTGCGCTTCGACGGGACGCACCTGTACGAGGATCCCGACCCGCAGCGCCGCGACCACCCTGAATGGGGCAGCCTGGTCTTCAACTTCGGACGTGCCGAGGTCCGCGAATTCCTGATCGGCAATGCCCGCTACTGGCTGGAGGAGTTCCACGCCGACGGGCTGCGGGTCGACGCCGTTGCTTCGATGCTCTACCTCGATTACGCCCGCCGCCGCGGCCAATGGACGCCGAACATTCACGGCGGCAACCACAACCTGGAGGCGATCGCCTTCCTGCGCGAGCTCAACACGCGCTGCCGTATCGGTCTGCCGGGGGTGATCACCGTCGCAGAGGAGTCGACCGATTTCGACGGCGTCAGCCGTCCGGTGGCGGAGGGCGGGCTCGGCTTCGACCTCAAATGGGACCTCGGCTGGATGCACGACACCCTGGTCTACTTCCACAAGCGACCCGACCGGCGCCGGCTCCACCGTCGCGAGATCACCTTCCGCGGGTTCTACCTGGACAACGAGCGGTGGATCCTGCCCCTTTCGCACGACGAGGTCGTCCACGGCAAGGGGACGCTGCTGGGCAAGATGCCGGGCCGAGGTCGGCAGCAGTTTGCGAGCCTGCGGTCGCTCGTCGCGAACCAGCTCGGCCAGCCGGGCAAGAAGCTGCTGTTCATGGGCACCGAGCTGGCCCCCGAGCGCGAATGGGACCACGATCGAGAGCTCCTCTGGAGGGAGGCAGAGGCCGATGCCGCGCGGCTCGGCTTCGCGAGGCTGCTCGACGACCTCGCTGCGCTGTATCACGCATCTCCCTCGCTCTGGGCCGGCGACGGCGACCCCGGAGGCTTCTCGTGGATCGACGGCGAGGGGACGACCGACCCCTCGGTCGTGGCCTGGGTCCGTCGGGGAGCCCTGCCAGAGATGCCCGAGGAGGTGACGGTCGTCGTGCAGAACGGCGCAGCCACGGCTCGGCACGGGTACCGCCTGGGCCTTCCGGTTTCCGGACCGTGGGACGAGGTGCTCAACACCGACTCGGAGCACTACGGCGGCACCAACGTCGGGAACGGAGGAGCGGTCCTGGCCGAGCCACGGCCCTGGGGTGGCCACCCGGCATCGGCCCTGGTCACCCTTCCCCCGCGCGGCACGCTCTTCCTCCGCCCCTCGGCGGGCTAGCGCCCGGGCGAGTCCTCGGGCGTGGCAGGGCGTCCCAGCAGGACGACGCTGCGACCGGCGATGTCGACCGGTGCCGATTCCGCGGGCAGGGGGCGCCCCGCCAGCGGCGGCGGCGCGGGATCGTCGGAGTCGAGGTAGCTGACCCAGCGGCCCGGCTGCTCGGCGGGCAGGCGGACGACGGCGGGTTCATCGGTCGGGTTCAGGGCGAGCAGGAGCGCCTCGTCCGGCCCCCGGGAGGGCCCCTCGGGCACGATCAGCAGCGTCAGCGGAGCGGTGCCGACGACGGACGCCGTGCCGTGCCGGAGGAGCGGGTGGGCTCGGCGGAGCTCGACCAATGACTTCATGAACGGGAGCAGCGTCGCCTCGCCTGCAGCGGGGACCCAATCAAGCCAGCTGACGTCGTTGTCCTGGCAATAGGCGTTGTTGTTGCCCCGCTGCGTCCGCCCCAGCTCATCGCCCGCCAGGAGCATCGTCGGGCCGCGCGAGCAGAGGAGGGTGGCGAGCAGGGCTCGGCGCTGGCGGGCGCGCAGCTCGAGGATCGCCGCGTCAGCGGTGTCACCCTCCACCCCGAAGCTGAGCGAGTCGTTCGCCGGCTCACCGTCGTGGTTGCCCTCCCCGTTCGCCTCGTTGTGCTTGGCGACGTAGCTGACCAGGTCGCGCAGCGTGAACCCGTCGTGCGAGGTGACGAAGTTGACCGAGGCCGCCAGACCCCGCTCGCCGGGCGGGAACAGGTCGGACGAGCCGCCGATGCGTCGAGCGAGCTCGCCGGGGTCGTGCTCCATGCCGGCCCAGAAGCGCCGGATCGCATCGCGGTACCGGCCGTTCCATTCGCTCCAGCCCGGGGGAAACTCGCCGAGGCGGTAGCCCAGGACGCCCAGGTCCCACGGCTCGGCGATCAGCTTGAGGCCCGCCAGCCGAGGGTCGGCCTGGATTGCCGCAAAGAGGGGAGACTGGGCGGAGAACCCGGCGGGGGTACGGCCCAGGACCGTGGCCAGGTCGAAGCGGAAGCCATCGGCCCCGTACTCCGAGGCGAAGGAATGGAGGCTGTCGAGGACCAGCCGCACGACCGCCGGATGCGTGGCGTCGAGCGTGTTGCCGGTCCCCGAGTCGTTGCGGTAGCGGCTGGCATTGGATTCGGAGAGGCGGTAGTACGAGGCGTTGTCGATCCCCCGGAAGGAGACGGTGGGACCGAGATGGTCGCCCTCGCCGGTGTGGTTGTAGACCACGTCCAGGAGGACCTCGATTCCCGCCGCGTGCAGGGCGCGGATCGCGTCACGCAGCTCGGTGCGCGGGTCGTCCGTCGCGGCAAAGCGGGGATCCGGCGCCAGAAACGCGATCGTGTTGTAGCCCCAGTAGTCGATCAGGCCGCGCTCGAGCACGAAGCGCGGCGTGAGCTGCTGGTGCACCGGGAGCAGCTCGACCGCCGTGACGCCCAGCTGGCGGAGGTGCGTCACGCTCGCCGGATGCCCGAGGCCGGCGTAGGTCCCGCGCAGGGCATCTGGGATGCCGGGATGGCGCTGGGTGAAGCTCTTGACGTGGAGCTCGTAGATGACCGAGTCGAGCATCGGGATGCGCGGCCGCTCGGCCGCGTCGATGGGCGGCAGGCCGCGCTCCACGATCCCCTTTGGCGTGAAGGGCGCCGAGTCGCGCTGGTCGGGCCGCCGTCGCCCACCTCCGCCGCGGAGATGCGTGAAGTGCTCGTCGCGCAGGGTGATGGGACCCTCGACCCGGCGCGCGTATGGATCGAGGAGCAGCTTGGCCGGGTTGAACCGATGCCCCTCCCGCGGAGCGAACGGACCATGAACCCGATAGCCATAGCGCTGACCCTCCGCCACCCCAGGGAGATGCACCGCCCACAGCCCTTCGCGCGCGGGCGCCAGGGCAACGCGCCGCTCCACGCCGTCGGCGTCGAAGAGGCAGAGCTCCACCGCCTCGGCATGCCCGCTCCAGAGGCGGAAGGCGGTGCCATCCGCTCCCGGCGTCGCGCCGAGGGGAGGGGTCGGGTCGGCCGTCACCTGGCCGGCGAGCCGGTGACCGGACGAATGGTGAAGACACGATACGGGAGCCGCGCCGGGTCGAGCTCGACCTGGATCTCGGCGCCCCGCAGCCGTCGAGAGCGCCCGGTGAGGAGGTCGACCATCAGGTACGGATCCGCCCAGTCGATCCCGATCGCGGGGAGGTCGGGATGCAGGATCGCCTCCTCCGCGCGGCTCGGATCGCAGTTGACGGCGACGTACACGGGATCGCGCCACAGGCTCGGGGACCCGGTGAGCGGGTCGACCTCGCCCGCCGGGATCGCCTTGCGATAGAACAGGGAGCGCTCGCCCGTCACCGCCTCGAAGCGCAGGTTGTCGTTCAGCTGGAGCGAGGGCCACGCGCGTCGCAGCCGGTTCAGCCCCGAGACCAGCGGCCTGATGGTCCCCGGCGCGTCCCAGTCCCGGGCGCGGATCTCGTACTTCTCGCTGTGCGCGTACTCCTCCCGGTCGTCGAGGCGCCCCTGCTCGCACAGCTCAAAGCCGGAGTAGATCCCCCACGACGGGGAGAGGGTGGCGGCCAGGACGGCCCGGATCGCGAACGCCCCACGGCCGTGATCGAGGTGGTGCGGGAAGATGTCGGGCGTGTTCGGCCACAGGTTGCCGCGGAAGTACTCGCGCATCGGGCCGGCGGTCAGCTCGGTCAGGTAGTCGCGCAGCTCGTCGCGTGACTCGCGCCAGGTGAAGTAGGTGTAGCTCTGGCTGAAGCCCGCCTTGGCCAGCGCCTTCATTCGCTTCGGGGTCGTGAATGCCTCGGACAGGAAGATGACGCCGGGATCGACGGCCTGCACCTCGGCGATCAGCCAGCGCCAGAAGGCAACCGGCTTGGTGTGCGGGTTGTCGACGCGGAAGATCCGGATGCCGCGCCCCACCCAGGTCAGCACCACCTCGAGCCAGGCGCGCCACAGGGCCTCGCGATCGGCCGCGGATGCGCCGGCGAACTCGAACGGGTAGATGTCCTCGTAGCGTTTGGGGGGATTCTCGGCGTACTTGATCGTGCCGTCGGGGGCGTGCCGGAACCATTCCGGATGCTGCCTCACCCACGGGTGATCGGGCGACGCCTGCAGCGCCAGGTCCAGCGCGACCTCGAGACCGTTGGCCTCGGCGCGTCGTCGGAAATGCTCGAGGGCATCCAGCCCGCCCAGCTCGGGTGCGACCTCGGTGTGGCCGCCTCCGTCGCGGCCGATCGCCCACGGCGAGCCGGGATCGCCGCGCCGCGCCGTGACCGCGTTGTCGCGCCCCTTGCGGTTCGTGCGGCCGATCGGGTGAACCGGTGGCAGGTAGACGACGTCGAAGCCCATCGCCGCGACCTGCGGGAGGCGCCACTCGGCCTCGCGCAGGGTGGTGGGCCGGGGATGGGCCGGATCACGGCCCTGGGACCGCGGGAACAGCTCGTACCAGGCCGAGAATCGTGCCGTTTCGCGGTCAACCACGAGCGGCAGCTCGGGCCGATACCGCGTCGAGGTGCTCCGGTCGGGATGGCGACGGGCGGCGGCCACGACCCGATCGTCGGTCAGTGCGGCGGCACGGGTGCGGTCGGTGCGGGCCCGACCCTCCCGCGCCAGCGCCGCGTCGATCAGGCGCGCATCGGCCCCGCCCGCAAGCAGCTGCGTCGCCCGCAGCAGAACGCGCGCCTCGGCGAGCTCCGTCGCCACTGGCTGGCCGGCTTCGAGCTTCTTGGTGATCGCCTCGCGCCAGGAGCCGATGGCATCTCGCCAGGCCTCGATCGTGTACCGATGCATGGCGTTGTGACGCAGCCGGACAGTGCCGCTCCAGCGGTCGTTGGAGACGAGGCGCATCGGGGTCTCCGTCCAACGCGACTGGTCGTCACGGCGAACCAGCAGGGCAGCATCCAGGAGGTCGTGCCCGTCCGCGAAGATGTCGGCGGTGACGCGCAGCTCGTCCCCCACCACCCGCTTCACGGCGGCATCGCCGCCGTCAACCTCCGGCTCGACGGCCTCGATCACGATCGAGCGGCGCGTGCCGATGGCATCGGGCCCGGGCTCGACCGCGGCATGGGCGGCTGTGGCGGCGCGCTTCAGGGCAGCTCGGGTCGTCGTCATCGGTCTTGGGCGCAACCGTACCCCATCCAACGCCGGATAGGCTGTGACCGAGATGCACGGCCAGAACGGTCTGGATCGCCGCGCCGTCGCCGCCATGCTGGCTGCCGTCGCGCTGGTCGGCTGCAGCTCCCCCACCGGCAGCCCGACGGCCGCGCCGTCCGGCTCGAACGCGCCGACCCCCTCGCCCGTCGCTCCCTCTCCCTCGCTCGCGCCCAGCTTCGGACCGCTGGAGGGGGTCAGCCTCGAGCCGATCGCCGAAGGCCTCGCGGACCCGATCGGGATCACCAGCGCGGGCGACGGCAGCGGCCGCCTCTTCGTCAACGAGCGAGGCGGCCGGATCCGGGTCGTCAGCGCCGACGGCACGCTCCAGGGTGCCCCGTTCGTGGACCTCTCCGACCGCATCCAGGCGGGTGGCGAACAGGGCCTGCTGGGGGTGGCGTTCCACCCCGACTTCGCCACGAACGGCCGCGTCTTCGTGCATTACAGCCGCGCGGGCGACGGCGCGACCGTCATCTCCGAGCTGACCGCCTCGGCCGATCGCGCCACGGCCGATCCGGCGAGCGAGCGGGTCATCTTCACCCTGCATCAGCCGTTCGCGAACCACAACGGCGGCCAGATCGCCTTCGGGCCGGACGGATACTTCTACATCGGCCTCGGCGACGGTGGGTCGGGTGGGGATCCCATGGGGAACGGGCAGAACCGGCAAGTGCTGCTCGGCAAGATCCTGCGCCTCGATGTGGATGGGCCGACGGGAGCGGAGGGGGCATACGCGATCCCCGACAGCAACCCCTACGCCGCCGGCGGGATCGCCCCGGGCGACGGGCTGCCAGAGATCTGGGCCTACGGCCTGCGCAACCCGTGGCGCTTCAGCTTCGACCGCGGCACCGGGGACCTCTACATCGGGGACGTCGGCCAGGGGTCATGGGAGGAGATCGACCGCCAGCCCGCCGGTTCCAGTGGCGGCGAGAACTACGGCTGGGACCTCTACGAGGGGACGCACTGCTCGACCGATTGCGCCGGCGTCACGGTGGTCCTGCCGCTGGCCGAGTACGGCCATGACGAGGACGGCGGGTGCTCGGTGTCCGGTGGCTACGTGTACCGAGGCACGCGGCAGCCGGCGATGCTGGGGACGTACCTGTTCGGTGACTACTGCTCCGGCACCATCTGGACCCTCCCGGAGGGCGACGGCGTGACCCCCCGGCCGCTGGCCGAGGCCGGCCTGAGGATCTCGTCATTCGGCGAGGGCGAGGATGGGGAGATCTACCTCGTCGACCTGTCGGGTGGAGGACTCTACCGCGTGGTGACCACCTGACCGACCCGGATCAGATGACGCCGAGGGAGCGCAGGCTGACCCACCGCCCGTGGCCGATCACCAGGTGGTCGAGCAGCTCGATGTCGAGCAGCCTCCCCGCCTCTGCCAGCTCGCGCGTGATGCGGAGGTCCTCGGCCGATGGCGCCGGGTCTCCGGATGGGTGGTTGTGGGCGACCACGATCGCGGCCGACTGACGGCGCACCGCCTCGCGGAAGACCTCACCGACCCGGACCGATGAGCCGGCAAGGTTGCCCGCATACACCGTCACCATGCCGGTCACCGTGTTCTTGGTGTTGAGGAGAATCGACCGCAGCTCCTCGCGCTCGAGATGACCCATCGCCGGGATCAGCCGCTCGGCCAGGTCGGCGGGGGCGCGGATGCGCCACCCCGTCGCCGGCCATGCCGAGGCCACCCGACGGCCAAGCTCGACCGCCGCGACGATGGCGGCGGCACGACGCGTCCCAATCGGCAGATCCGAGAGACCAGCGGCCGCCAGCCCCGCCAGCCCGCTCGGCTCGAGCAACGTCCGGGGGACGCCGCCGGCGGCGCTGCCGAGGATCACCGCCAGGAGCTCCTCGTCGTGCAGTGCGCCGGCTCCGAATCGGGCGAGCCTGGTGGCCGCTGACCCCGCGGTCGGGGTCCTGGGCTCGCGGACGAGGGCAAGCATCGGTCGACGCATGGCGGACACGCCGGCGAGGCTATGGATCCCGCCTCATCGGGGAATTACCGGCGGCTTACCGGTCAGGTGGGGAGGGTCAGGATCCCCTGGCGCACGAGGAGGGCAATCGTGACCGAGATCGCGTTGAATCCGGCGTGCAGGGCAATCGTCGCGGCGAGGCTGCCGGTCGAGCGATACAGCAGGGCCAGGATCACCCCCAGCGCGAAGATCGGCACCATCGCGAAGAGGCTGGCGTGGATCGCGGCGAAGAGCGCCGCGGATCCGATGACTGCCACCCATGGTCCGCGCTCGCGCTCCCACGCGTTGTACACGACCCCACGGAAGAAGACCTCCTCCGCGGCTGGCGCAACCAGCAGGAACGCGACCAGGATCACGGTTGGATCGCCACGCTCGACGAACCGGTCCAGCGGTCCAGCCTGCTCGGAGAAACCGATCGCCTTGAGCAGCAGAGCGGCGAGGGCACCGAGCAGTGTGGCGCCGATCCAGGCCGGAATGGCCGCACCCAGGCCGATGAACAAGCTCCGGCCCAGGCCGGTGCGCCCGACGATCCTGACCCCGGCCAGGGCCCGTGGGGCCACCACCAGCCCGCCGGCGACCGCCAGCAGGCCGATCTGGGTCGAGGTCAGCAGGAGCAGCGACCCGCCGATCGACAGCTCACCACCATCGAAGAGCGCCACCGCGGTCGGGCCCGCGCCCAACGCCACGATCGTGCCCAGGATGGCGGCCAGCAGGAGCAGGACGAAGATCGCCGGGCCACGGTAGCGCTCGGGAGGAAGCGCACCCCGCACGATCAGCGCCCGGACCGCGTTCATCACCAGCCCCACCACCAGCAGCAGGCCGCCCAGGGCGAGCAGCAGCAGCGGACCGAGCAGCCGTGCCACGGCCCCGGCGCTTGGGTCCTGGTCCAGGAGATCCGGGCTGATGACGAACGCGGCGATGGGGACTACGATCCCGGCCGCGATCATCGCCACCGAGATCACCTGCAGCGGTAGGTACCTGCGCAGGAGCTCGCGATCCGATGGAGGCGGTGGCTCCCCGCTTGACAGCCCGTCAGGCCGGGGCTCGTCGACCGGCAGGGTGCTGATCAGGGGTTAGAGGCGGGACGAAGCCCAGGTTCGGGGCCCAGGTCGGGGGTCCGCTCCGCGGGCCGCACCGGCGCGGTGCGCTCCATCACGCGCTCGACCGGGCGTGCGGCTGGACGCTGAAACTCGTGCCCGCAGTAGGCGCACAGCGACCACTCTGGATCCGCCAGCCTGCTGCACGAGGGGCAGACGCGGTGCAGCCGGGTGCGGCAGTTCGGGCAGACCAGCCAGTCGGCGTGGACGCGGTCGCGGCAGACCGGACAGAGCTCGTTCTTCTCGACCTCGGCCAGCAGCGACTCCTCGGCCAGCGAGCGCTCGTAGACCTCCGCCAGCGACTCGCGCGGCCGGACGATCAGGTACAGCACCACCGCGAAGAGGAAGAGGAGCGGGGTGAAGAAGATGATGAGGGCCGAGGCGAAATAGGGAAGGATCGGGTTCTCGGACCGTGCCTGCATGTCGCGGAACGCCCAGTAGGCGGTCCCCAGCCAGAGCAGGACGACGTAGATGACAATCAGCGTCCCCGCCGTCTGCACCAGCGGGTTGGTGATGAAGTCGTTCCAGATCTTCCCCGGATCCGGCAGGCCGTCAGGCATGGGAAGGAACCTCTCCGGTTACCGCCGCGCGCGGATCGGCGCTGGCGACGCGGCGGTCATGCTACCAGATAGCTGCGTAAGCACCTCCACCAGCGTCCGGTGCTCGACCTCGAGCACGCGCTCGGCGAGGTCGGCCACGGACTCCCCGGGCACCACCGCAACCGGAACCTGCAGGATCGCCGGGCCGGCGTCCAGGACCGGCGTCACGTCGTGGATGGTGACCCCCGTCTCCGCATCCCCGGCGGCGAGGACCGCGGCGTGCACCGCGAGCCCGACCATCCCCCGGCCGCCGTGGCGCGGCAGCAGCGAGGGATGGATGTTGATGGTGCGACCCGCGAATGCGGCGAAGTACGAGGGACGCAGCAGCTGGTCATAGCCGGCGAGCAGCGCCAGGTCGCAGGCCGCGTCCGTCAGGGCTCGCCCGATCGCCTCGTCACGTCGATCGGCGCTCGCGAAGTCGTCCTGCGCCAGCAGTCGCCACGGGACGCCCCGGCGGGCGGCCACCTCGAGCGCCCGGATCCCCGGCCGGTTGCCGATCACCAGCGTCGCCTCGACCGCCGGCAGCTGCCCGGAGGCGATCGCGTCCAGCACCGCCTCGAGGTTTGAGCCGCGGCCCGAGACGAGGATGCCGAGGCGCATCGGCCTAGGCGAAGGTGACGCGCGCGTCGCCGGGCGGCGTGCTCACCACCGTGCCGACCCGCCGCGCCTCCGGCAGCGCGCCGCGGGCAACCTCCTCGTGCTCCGGTCGCACGACACAGGTGAGGCCGATGCCCAGGTTGAAGGCGCGCACCATCTCGTCGTCGGCGATGTCGCCGCGCTCCTGGATCAGGCTGAAGATGAGCGGAACGGGCCACGACCCGAGCTCGACCGCGACCCCCAGCCCGGCGGGCAGGGTGCGCGGGATGTTGTCGACCCAGCCACCCCCGGTGATGTGGGCGAAGGCGAGCGTGTCGCCGCCGGCATCGCGCAGCGCGCGACGCAGGATCCGGATCTCGTCGAGGTAGGACCGATGGGGCTCGAGCAACGCCTCGCCGATCGTCCCCTCCAGGCCGGGCACTGAGCGCGCCCACTCGTCCTCGGCGAAGACCCGTCGCGCCAGCGAGTAGCCATTCGTGTGCAGGCCGCTCGACGGCAGGCCGAGAAGCACGTCGCCGTCGCGCACCGCGGTGCCGTCGATCACATCGGCGCGAGCCACCACCCCGACGATGAAGCCGGCGAGGTCGAAGTCGTCGCCGCGGTACAGGTCCGGCAGCTCGGCGGTCTCGCCCCCGACGAGCGCCACCCCCGCCGCCGCGCACGCGTTGGCGATGCCGGTCACGATCTCGGCCGCCACCTCCGCCCGGAGCCGCCCGACGGCGAGGTAGTCCAGGAAGAACAGCGGGTCGGCCCCCTGCACGGCGATGTCGTTGACGCAGTGGTGGACCAGATCGACCCCGATGCTGTCGTAGCGACCCAGGGCGATGGCCAGCTTCAGCTTCGTGCCGACCCCGTCGGTCGAGGCCACCAGCACCGGATCTGGATGGCTGGTCGGGTCGAAGCGGAAGAGGCTCCCGAAGCCGCCGATGCCGCCCATCACGGCGGGCGTGGCGGTGGCGGCCGCGGCGCGCGCAATCAGGTCGACTGCCCGCCGGCCCTCGTCGATGTCCACCCCGGCGGCGCGATAGTCGTGACCCATGCGGGTCAGCCGCGCTCGAGCGCGAACTTGTCGACGTCGAGCGGCACGTCGACCGGGTAGCTGCCATCGAAGCAGGCGGTGCAATGCCTCCGCTCGTCGCCGCCGACCGCCGCCAGCAGCCCCTCCTGCGACAGGTAGCCCAGGGTGTCGGCGCCGATCTGCTGCCGGATCCCGTCAAGCGACAGGTTGGCCGCGATGAGCTCGGCGCGGCGGCCTGTGTCCACTCCCATGTAGCAGGGGTAGCGCATCTGCGGCGAGTGGATCCGGACGTGCACCTCACGCGCGCCGGCCCGGCGCAGCATGGCCACGATCGGCCCGGTGGTGGTGCCGCGCACGATGGAGTCGTCGACGACGACCACCCGCTTCCCGGCGAGCACCTCGGGCAGCGGGTTGAACTTCAGCCGCACCGACGCCTCGCGTGACGTCTGGCCGGGCTGGATGAAGGTCCGGCCCACGTATCGGTTCTTGATCAGCCCCTCGCGGAACGGCAGGCCGGATTGCTCTGCGTAGCCGATGGCGGCCGGGATGGCGGAGTCGGGCACCGGAATGACCAGGTCGGCGTCGGCGGGCTGCTCGACCGCCAGGCGGCGGCCCATCCGCAGCCGCGCCTCGTAGAGGAGGCGGCCACCGATCACGCTGTCGGGGCGGGCCAGGTAGACGAACTCGAAGACGCACAGGCGCTCGCGGGCGTCGCTCGCCTCGGCGCTGACCCCCGGCCGCGAGGCGTGCACCCCCTCGTCGTCGATGGTCAGGATCTCGCCCGCCTCGACGTCGCGCACGAAGGTGGCTCCCATGGCGTCGAGGGCGACGCTCTCCGACGCCACCGCCCAGCCGGATGGTCGCCCGACCGCATCGTGCAGACGGCCGAGGGCGAGGGGTCGGAAGCCAACCTGGTCGCGCGCCGCAACCAGCGCGTGGCTGGTGAGCATCGTGAACGTGTACGCGCCTGACGCGCGATGGAAGGCATGCTCCACGCGCTGCGCCCAGCTGCGCCCCGGGGCGTGCGCGATCAGCTTGGCCAGCACCTCGGTGTCGCTGGCCGTCACGAACTCGATCCCCTGCTCGGTCAGCTCGTCGCGCAGCCAGGTCGCATTGGTCAGGTTGCCGTTGTGCCCGAGCATCAGCTCCCCCAGCTCGCTCGAGGCATAGACCGGCTGGACGTTCGGGAGGCTGTTCGATCCGGTCGTGCTGTATCGGGTGTGCCCGATCGCGAGCCGCGCCGCGTGGCCGGCAAGCGCACCATCCTGGTCGGCGTCGAGCCGGGCGAGCGTCTCCTCGTCGAAGACCTGGCCCACCAGCCCGAGCCGCTTGTGGAGGGTGAGCTGCGATCCGTCCGAGACGGCGATCCCGGCGGACTCCTGTCCCCGATGCTGGAGGGCGTGCAGCCCCAGTGCGGTGAGGTGCGCCACCTGCAGTCCGGGAGCGTAGACACCGACCACCCCGCACTCTTCGCGGGGGCCATGTGGCTCGTACTGTGGCAGCTCGTCGAGGTGCGGTCCCGCCTTGGGTTCAGCAGCCGGCAGGACGGTCCGTCGCACCGTGATCAGCGGGCGAGGAGGAGTCGAGGCACGGCCTGATGATACCGGAGCCGCACGCCATCCGACGCCTCCTCGAACGAAAGTACGGCGGCAGTACTGCTCCGCACCGCACTCGGGCCAAAACCGGGCGCCGGCGCGCATCCCCTCGCGGCACGGGTGACGATCAGCCCATGGCAGCCAGCCCGGGCGGACGCCATTCTCGAACGATAAAGGCTGGCAACCCATCGCGAATGGACGGCAGATGCTCCGACTGATCAGGGCGCTCGGATTCATGGCTCCGATCCCCGTCGTCCTGCTGGTGATGGTTGGATTCTCGGTCGCGGTCGTGGCGGATGCGCATCAGCGCTTCACCTTCAGCGCACTGACGATCCTGGCGGGCGCTGCCGGCGCGACGCTGGTTGCGCTCGTCTGCTGGATCACCTTCGACCTGCGGCTGGGACGCGTTGCCACCGCTCTGGAGACGACCATCCTGAGCGACGACCCGGTGCGACTGCGCGTGGCGGGCACCCGGGCGGAGCGGCGCCTGGCGCGAGCCTTCAACGCTGCGAGTGGCGCCCTCGTGCAGGTGGAGGCACGCGCCGCCCACGATCGCCTGACGGGCGTGGCCAACCGAGAGGCGCTGCTCACGACGCTGGCATCCGAGATCGAGCGCGCGACGCGCCATCACAAGTGGCTCTCGGTCGCCTTCATCGACATCGACCGCTTCAAGCCGATCAACGACACGTACGGTCATCACACCGGCGATGCGGTGCTGCGCGAGATCGCCAGCCTCCTCGCCGAGAACATCCGCGGCAACGACCTCTTCGGCCGCTACGGTGGCGAGGAGTTCATGCTGATCCTCCCCGAGACGACGCCGGAGGAAGCGACCGTCGTGGCGGAGCACCTGCGCCAGCTGGTGATGGATCATCCGCTCACCATCGCGCCGCGCCAGGGGATGCAGGTCACCATCAGCATCGGCGTCGCCGGCGACGTGGGATCACAGCTCCAGCCCGATCGGCTGGTCGACCAGGCGGACGCCGCGATGTACGCCGCCAAGTCGCTCGGCCGGAACCGCACCTACCGCTACCGGGCGGTCGACGACAACGCGCCGGTCCGCCGTGCACCGATCTCGGCCGAGCGGCGTGCCGCCGCCACCGCGATCGGCCAGAAGGCCAGCGACGCGGCTGCCGAGGCGCTGGCATCGGAGCTGGCCCCACAGCCGCACCACCAGGGCCAGCCGTCCGACATGATCGCCACCCTGGCGACCGGGATGGCGCTCCAGATGGGACTGCCGCAGGACGAGATCGAGCGCATCCGCGTCGCCAGCCTCCTGCACGACCTCGGCAAGCTGGCCGTCCCGCTCGAGATCCTGGAGAAGCGCAGCGCCCTCTCCGATCACGAGTGGCAGGCGATCGGCGAGCACCCGCGCATCGGGCAGGTGATCCTGGAGCAGGCGACCTCGCTGCGTGAGGCGGTCCCCACCGTCCTCCATCACCACGAGCGCTTCAACGGGGGCGGCTATCCGCACGGGCTGCGCGGCAAGGAGATCCCGCTCGGCGCTCGCATCGTGGCGGTCGCCGATGCGTACCACGCCATGATCCACGACCGGCCGTACCGCAACGCGCGCGATCACGCGCACGCGCTCGCCGAGCTGCGCGCCAACGCTGGGACCCAGTTCGACCCGGACATCGTCGACGTCTTCTGCGACCTCTTCGCCGTAGGCGTCCCGCCAGACGGCCTCGAGGAGGTCTACGACCTGCATGAGCGGGTGCGCGGCGGCCTCCACCCGCTCGAGCCGCCTGCGCCGCCCGTAAAGGACCGGCGCGCACCGGGCAAGGGAAGGCTGCGCCGTCCCGCCGTCAGCGGCGAGGCGGCCGACACCTCGGTCGACAAGGCAGCCAGCTAACCGGAGGCCGAGCCTAGAAGGGCGTCGTCCAGGCGGCGCGCAGCTGATCCAGGCTCACGCTGAGCCGCGCCTCCCCGACGACGATGGCCAGCCCATCGCCCCCGGCGACCCCGAGTCGCGCGGCCGACACCCCTTGCGCGTCCGCCGCGCCGAGCAGGCCCGCGCCCGAGCCTGGAGTGACGGCCACGAGCACTCTGCCGCCGCTCTCGCCGAACAGGCTCGCGCTGGGCAGGGCGGCAGCCTCCGGGGGAAGCGAGACCGTCGCTCCCCGGTCAGAGGCGATCGCCAGCCGCGCCAGGGCGACGCCGAGGCCGCCGACCGAGGTGTCGTGCGCTCCCCGCAGGCTGCCGCGGGCGCTGAGGGCGCCGAGCAGCGACACGAGCTGGACCGCGAGCGCGAGGTCGAGCCATGGCTGCCCGCCGAACCGGCCTCGTCGCCAGGCCAGCTCCGAGCCGGGCAGCGCGGCGGCGTCCCAGGCCGGCGCCCCGAGCAGCCAGATCTCGTCGCCGTCTGCCCACCGCATCGGGACGGCGCCCTCGCGGTCCTCGAGGAGGCCGACCATGCCGACCACCGGCGTGGGCAGGATCGGCCCGTCCGGCGTCTCGTTGTAGAGGCTGACGTTGCCGGAGACGATGGGGATCCCCAGCGCACGGCACGCGTCGGCCATCCCGGCCACCGCCTCGGACAGCTCCCAGTAGCCGGCGGGGCGCTCCGGCGAGGCGAAGTTGAGGCAGTTGGTGATGCCGATGGGAGTCGCGCCGCTGCACGCGACGTTGAGGGCGGCTTCTACCACCGCGGCAGCGCCCGCCAGCCGGGGGTCCAGCGCGCCGAGGCGGCCCGGACCGTCGAGCGACAGCGCAAGCGCGCGTCGCGTCCCCTTGATGCGCAGCAGCGCGGCGTCGCCCGCGCCCGGTCCCACCAGCGTGTTCGTCCCGTTCATGTGGTCGTAGCGTCGCCAGACGGGCTTCCGGCTTCGCGCGTTGGGACTGGCCAGCAGCTGGAGGAGGGTCTCGGTCGTCGGCGCCTCGGCCGCCAGGTCGTCGAGGCGTTCGGCGCGGCGCGCCGCGAGGTCGGCGGAAGGCGCGGCCGGCGGCGTGTAGCGCGGGGCATCGTCGGCGAGGGCGCCACCGGGCACCGCGCACACCGGGTCGCCTCCCGCCATGGCTCGCACCACCGGTTCGCCAATGACCCGACCAATGACCACCGCGTGCAGGTCGTAGCGCGCAAAGACCGCCTGCACCGCCGCCTCGTCCCCCGCGCGCACGACGAGGAGCATCCGTTCCTGCGACTCGCTCAGCAGCACCTCGTAGGGCGTCATCCCCGGCTCGCGACGGGGGACCAGGTCGAGGTCGACCTCGGCCCCGCAGTCACCCCGCGCCGAGAGCTCGGCCAGGGCGCAGGTCAGGCCGGCCGCCCCCAGGTCCTGCATCGCAACCACCGAATCCGAGCCGGAGAGCTCCAGGCAGGCCTCCATCAGCAGCTTCTCCAGGAAGGGATTGCCCACCTGGACCGCAGGACGGCGCTCGTCGCGGTCCTCTCCGAGCGTGGCCGAGGCGAAGCTGGCACCCTGGATCCCGTCCCTGCCGGTCGAGGCGCCGACCAGCAGCAGGGCGTTGCCGGAGCCTGCCGCACGGGCCAGGGTGATCTCCTCGTGCCGGGCGATCCCGACGCACATCGCGTTGACCAGCGGGTTGCCGTTGTACGTGGCGTCGAAGCCGATCTCGCCGCCGACATCGGGGATGCCGATGCAGTTGCCGTAGCCCGCAATCCCGGCCACCACCCCGCCCAGCAGGTACCGATTCCGGGTGGCTGCCGCTGCATCGGTCCGATGGCTCGCGTCCTCGGCGGGGTCGAGCGGGCCAAAGCGCAGCGAGTTGAGGAGGGCGATCGGCCGCGCCCCCATCGTGAAGATGTCACGGATGATGCCCCCCACGCCGGTCGCCGCGCCCTGGTAGGGCTCGACCGCGCTGGGATGGTTGTGCGACTCAACCTTGAAGACCACGGCCAGCCCATCGCCGATGTCGAGGGCGCCGGCGTTCTCACCCGGGCCGACCAGCACCCGCTCTCCACGCGACGGCAGGCCGCTCAGCAGCGTTCGCGAGTGCTTGTACGCGCAGTGCTCGCTCCACATCGCGCCGAACATCCCCAGCTCGACCGGGTTGGGCTCCCGGCCCAGGGCCTCCACCACCAGGCCGTATTCGGCCTCGGTCAGCCCGTGACGCTCCACGGGCGCTGCGATGCTCACCGGCTGCGGCTCACCCTCGACCGTCAGGCTCGCCACAGGCGCGTCAGGCTGCCGATGGCGACGATCAGCCCGGCCAGCAGGAAGATGATCCCTCCGGGCGACAGCGCCCGAAGGACCCGGACCAAGTCGCCGGCCGGCCCGCCGACGAGCTCGACCACCACGAACAGGGCGGCCAGGCCCAGTCCCCAGGCGAGGGCCACCAGCAGCCCGATCCGCTGGATCATCCCCGGCGCGGCCCGCAGGATCCCGGCCATGGCCAGCACGACGAGGGCCAGCACCAGCAGCGGAACCGGGGCGGCCAGTCCGAAGTAGGCAGACTCGAGCACCGATCCCTCCGGGTAGCCCCGCCAGAAGGCGAGGCCATAGCCCCCCGCGGCGCCGTAGGCGCGGTCCCAGAGCGACGCGCCACCGAAGGCGAACGGCAGCAGCCAGCCGGTCACCATGCCCGCCGCGCCGATGAGCAGCACGACCGGGCCGAGGAACGCCCGCCGCGTCGCGTCCGCCTTCGCGGCGGCCCGTGCCTGCGCGACCGCTGCATCGGCCGCAGCTCCCGCCGCAGCGCCGCCCGGCGCCCCCGCGCCGGAGGGACGCAGGTTGGCGCCGCAGTTCTGGCAGAAGGCGACGCCGGCGCGGTTGTGGGTGCCGCAGCGCGGGCAGGCCTGCGTCCCCTCGGGCGGGCTCGGCCGCTCCACCGCGGCGGGCGCTCCGGGCGCGATCAGGCGCTGGCCGCAGGCGCGGCAGAAGGCGATGCCGGGTCGGTTGTCGGTGCCGCAGCGCGGGCAAACGGTCCCCTCGCTGAGGGGCGTCGCCGGCACGGGGTGGGCCGCGACCACGTCCGGGTTGGCAGGAGGTGGCGGCGGCGGGACGACCCAGGCCTCGGCCTCGCTCGGCGCCTGGCTCGGCGGCGCGTCCTCGACCGGCTGGCTGGGCTGGTCGGCCGCTGCGTCGCCGGCCGCTGCGTCGTCGTGGTCCCGCTCGTCATCCTGCATCGGGCGATGGACCTCCATCAGGACCGCTTCGAAGGCCTCGAATCATAGCCGACGCTCCGCCGCCGCCGGCTGGCTCACCAGCCACCTCTCGAGCCCGCGGAGGATCCGAAGGCCGTCCGTGCCGCCGACCTCGGCCTCGGCCGCTCGCTCCGGGTGCGGCATCAGGCCGAGCACGTTGCCCCGCTCGTTGACGATCCCAGCGATCGATCGCAGCGATCCATTGGGGTTGGCATCGGGTGTCACGGTTCCATCCTCCTCGGCGTAGCGCAGGACGACGCGGCCCGTCGCCTCGAGCTCGTCGATGACGGGCCCATCGGCGTAATAGCGGCCTTCGCCGTGCGAGATGGGCAGGCGGATCGTCTCCCCGGGCAGCAGCTCGCCGAGCCATGGACCCGCGGCGCGCTCGACCCGCAGCGGCTGCCAGTCGCAGCGAAACTCGAGGTGATCGTTGCGCAGCAGGATGCCCGGAAGGATCCCCGCCTCGGTGAGGATCTGGAAGCCATTGCATGAGCCCAGGACGGCGCCACCGGCCTCGGCAAAGGCCTCGACGGCCTGCATCACCGGCGAGAACCGCGCGATCGCTCCGGTCCGCAGGTAGTCGCCATGGGCGAAGCCACCGGGCAGCACGACGGCATCGGCATCGCCCAGGTCCGTCGCGGTGTGCCACACCAGTCGGGCCTCCCACCCGACCAGGCCCGCGACGTGCGCGAAGTCCCGGTCGCTCCAGGTCCCCGGGAAGACGAGCACGGCGACGCGCGGCGAGCGACTCACGATTCGATGCCCACGGCGGCCTCGTCGGGGCTCAGCTCCCAGTCGGCCGTCTCCATGACCGGGTTGGCGAGCAGGCGACGGCACATCGCGGCGACCGCAGCCTCCGCGCTGGCCCGGTCAGCGGCGTCGAAGATGACCCGCAGCAGCTTGCCGGCGCGCACCTCGGCGACGCCCTCGAACCCGAGCGACCGCAGCCCGCCCGCGATGGTCTGCCCCTCCGGATCGGCGATGCCCGCCCGCAGCCGGACGTGGACCTCCGCCAGCCAGCGCATCAGGCCGATCCCTCGCCGGCATGCCACGCCTCGCCGGTCAGTCGCTCGTAGGCCGTGGCGTAGCGGTCGCGCGTCCCGTCGATCACCTCGTCGGGAAGGCGCGGCGCCGGCGGCTCGCGATTCCAGCCCGATCCGGCTACGAAGTCACGCACGTACTGCTTGTCGAACGATGGCGGGCTGGCGCCGGGCTCGTACAGGGCGACGTCCCAGAAGCGCGACGAGTCGGGCGTCAGGAGCTCGTCGATGAGCGCCACCGCGCCATCGATCCAGCCGAACTCGAACTTCGTGTCGGCGAGGATCAGCCCGACCTCGGCGGCCCGCTCTGCCCCCGCCCGGTAGAGCGCCAAAGAGCGCTCCTCGAGCTCGCGTGCCAGGTCATGTCCCACCATCTCGGCCAGCTGCCCGCGGGTGATGTTCTCGTCGTGCCCGACCTCGGCCTTGGTCGAGGGGGTGAAGGTCGGCTCGGACAGGCGATCCGCCTCGCGCAGGCCCTCGGGCAGCCGATGCCCGCCCACCCCGCCGCTGGCCCGGTACTCGGCCCAGCCCGACCCCGCCAGGTAGCCGCGCACCACGCACTCGGCATCGATCCGCTGCGCGCGCCGGGCCAGGGTGACGCGACCGGCAAGCTCCGGACCGCGGGCCTCGGGGGGCAGCTGCTCCGGATCGGTCGACAGGAAGTGGGTCGGGCCCAGGGAAGCGAGCTGCCGGAACCAGAAGGCCGAGAGCGCGGTCAGCAGCCTCCCCTTGTCCGGGATCGGCTGCTCGAAGACCACGTCGAAGGCCGACAGGCGATCGGTCGCCACCAGCAGCAGCCGGTCCTCGCCAACGGCATAGGTCTCGCGCACCTTGCCCCGATGCAGCAGCGCCAGCCCGGGAATGGTCGACTCGGTGAGCGTCACGGCAGGTCGTCCGCAGGGCCCTCGTCGGGGGTCGCGGACTCCGCGGGAAGCCCCATTCGCCGCCGCGCGAACTCCTCGATCCGGTCGAGCAGGGCCAGCACCACCAGGATCAGGACGGTGCCGACCACCGCGATCGTGACCATCCCCGCTCCGGCGGCCATGCCGATGGCCGCCACCGACCACAGCGACGCGGCCGTGGTCAGGCCGCGGATGTTCCCCCGGTGCTGGAGGATGGTGCCCGCCCCGATGAAGCCGATCCCGGACACGATCTGGGCGGCGATGCGGGTCGGGTCGACGATGGACCCGGCGAACCCGTAGGCCGAGATGATGGTGAAGATGGCCGCTCCTACCGCCACCAGCGAGTGGGTGCGAAACCCGGCGGGCTGCCGGTGCAGCTCGCGCTCGAGGCCGATTACGGCACCGAGCACCAGGCCGAGCGCCATCCGGCCGGCCAGCTCGAGTTCCATGTCAAAGCTGAGTTCGGGGGTCAGACCAGTGCCTCCTGTGCCTCTGGCCGGGCCTTCTCGCCGGGCGTCCCGACCTCGAGCGACCACCAGGTTGAGACCCAGACGTGCAGCGCTCCGAAGCCCAGGATGACGGTCAGCCAGATCGCCACGAAGCCTACCAGCAGGAGCAGCGCCGCCGGGGTCACGAGCTGCCCGTCGGCAAGCTCGACGCCGATCGGGGCCCAGACGACGCGCAGCAGTGCGACCGCCATGGCCACGGCCAGAAGGTCGGCCAGGAATGAGGCCAGCGCCAGCCCCAGCCGCCGAGCGGGGTGATCGATCACGTCGCGCAGCGCCGCCTTCAAGGCCATGCCCAGGGGCAGCGGGTCCGGACCGATCACACGTCGGAGGGCCACCGCCCCAAGCGCCTGTCCGAGCCACGCGAAGAGGACCAGGGCCGCCAGCAGCGGGGCGACGCGAAGGGCGATCCGCAGCACCAGCGGGACCCCGAGGTCGGGCGCCCCGAACTCGGCGGGGGCGACCGCAGCGACGCCGCTCATCACCGCCGCGCCGACCGCCACGGCGGGCAGCACCGCGACGAGCATCACGCTCAGAGCCATCTCCAGCTCCTGCGTCATCGATCGGCCGGGCGTGCCCAGCCCAGCGGCGCGCAGCAGGGAGGCCTCCGCAAGGGCCGCCAGCAGACAGGCGGTCAGGATGCCCAGGGCGCCGAGCACGGCGATCAGCAGGACGTTGAGCGGGAACAGCTCGGAGCTGAGCAGTTCCGCGCCGAAGAAGGCCAGGTCGCTGGTCCGCGGGACGGCCGCGACGGTGACGACCAGGGGCAGCCAGGCGAGGTAGGTGAGGGCGCCCAGCGTGCCGGGCAGCCACAGATCCCCGCGATCCGCGGCGATGCGTGCGGCAAGGGCCGCCGACCGGAGCCACCCGCCCCGACCGCTCATCCCCCGCTCCGTTGCGTCGCGGCGAGCCCCATGGCGCGATACGTCGCCTCGATCCCGTCCAGGTGCGGCTGCATGGTCATGGCCAGCTCCACCTCCTCGGCGGAGAGCCAGCGGCCGACCTCCTCGTCCGCGGACAGCGCGGCGCGAAAGGTGCTCTCGCCCGACCAGGCGTGCCTGGCGGCCGCCTGGATCAGCCGGTATGCCTCCTGGCGATCGGCCCCCTTTGCGATCATCGCCAGCAGGAGCGCCTCCGAGTGCACCATCCCGCCGAGGAGGTCGAGGTTGCGGGCCATGCGCTCGGCATCGACCTCCAGTCCGCCGAGCAGCCCGCTCATGGATCGGGTGGCGTAGCCGGCAACGCCCATCGCCCGCTCGAAGACGAAGCGCTCCGCGCTGGAGTGGCTGATGTCGCGCTCGTGCCAGAGCGCCATGTTCTCGAGGCCCACCAGCGCGTCGGCCCGCAGCAGGCGAGCGAAGCCGGTGATCCGCTCGGCGAGCACCGGATTGCGCTTGTGCGGCATGGCGCTGCTGCCCTGCTGCCCGGCGCCGAACGGCTCGAACGCCTCGGCCACCTCGGTGCGCTGCAGGTGGCGGACCTCGACCGCTATCCGTTCCAGGGTTCCGCCCAGGATCGCCAGCGCCGTCAGCAGCTCGGCATGCCGGTCCCGGCTCACCACCTGCGTCGCGGCCGGGTCCGCCGCCAGCCCCAGCGCGTCGCACACGAAGCGTTCCACCTCGGCGTTGACGTGGGCGTGCGTGCCCACCGCGCCGGAGATCTTGCCGACCGCGATCCCCTCCCGGGCGCGTGCCAGCCGCGCCTGGTCGCGCTGCACCTCCGCCAGCCAGCCGGCGGCCTTGAACCCGAA
>DASYRA010000044.1:0-43003 GCA_036004845.1 Candidatus Limnocylindria bacterium | reverse complement strand
AGCGCGCGGTGGAACAGCCAGTTTGCCTCGGTGAGCGGGAGGGAATCGCTCGTCAGGGCAAGCTCGGCCATGGCGAGATCCACGGTCGTATGGTGGCCGATTGCCCGTCGCAGGAGCCTGGGTTCGAGCGCCAGGCGAAGCTCGAAGATCTCCTCTGCATCCGTGGCGGTGAGCGGCCGCACCAACGCCCCGCGGTTGGGCTCGAACGTCACCAGCGACGCGGCCGCCAGCCGCTGGAGCGCCTCGCGGACCGGGATCTTGCTCACGCCAAGCTCCGCAGCCAGCTCATCCTGGCGCAGCCAGGCGCCCGGCGCGTAGTCACCCCTGAGGAGACCTTGGCGGACCCGCTGCTCGACTCGCTCGACGGTCGACATTGACATATCGTATACGATTATACGATGAACATTGACGACTTCCCGCGCGTCCCCTTGATGTTCGGCCCGTCTCCCATCCATCCGCTGCCCCGACTCAGCGCCGCCCTGGGCGGCGGCGTGGAGATCTGGGCCAAGCGCGAGGACTGCAACTCCGGCATCGCCTTCGGCGGAAACAAGGTGCGGAAGCTCGAATACCTGGCTGCCGACGCGATCGCCCGTGGCTGCGACACGTTGGTCTCGATCGGCGGAGTCCAGTCCAACCACACCCGCGCCGTCACCGGGGTGGCCAGGCACCTCGGCCTCAACGTGGTCACCGTGCAGGAACACTGGGTCGACTGGGACGACCCCGGATACGAGACCGTCGGCAACATCCAGCTCACGCGCATCATGGGCGGCGATATCCGGATGGATGAGGCCGGCTTTGACATCGGGATCCGTGACAGCTGGCGCCAGGCTCTGGATTCGGTCGAAGCGGGCGGAGGCAAGCCCTATCCGATTCCGGCCGGCGCCTCGGACCATCCCCTCGGCGGCCTCGGATTCGCGAACTGGGTGCGCGAGGTCGCTTCCCAGGAAGCCGAGCTCGACCTCTTCTTCGACCACATCGTCGTCTGCACCGTGACCGGTTCAACACACGCCGGAATGATCGCCGGTGTCGCCCTGGAGGACAGGGACGACCGCAGGGTCATCGGCATCGACGCGTCAAAGACGCTGGAAAAGACGGTCGCCCAGGTCACCGCCATCGCCCGTGCCACCGCACAGGCGATCGGTGTCAGGCGCGAGCTGCGCGACGACGAGATCACCGTGATCGACGGATACGCCGGGCCGCTCTACGGCGTACCTGATGAGCAGACGATCGAGGCGATCCAGCTGACTGCCCGCACCGAGGGGATGCTCACCGACCCCGTCTACGAGGGCAAGTCGATGGCCGGCCTCATCGGGATGATCCGATCCGGCGGGATCCCGCCTGGCTCACGGGTGCTCTATGCCCACCTTGGCGGTCAGCCGGCTTTGTCGGCGTACGCGCACACACCGGGTCTCGGCGGGTAGGTCAGCGCAGGGTGACGTTGTGGAGCGGGAGACGGGATTCGAACCCGCGACATTCTGCTTGGGAAGCAGACACTCTGCCAACTGAGTTACTCCCGCTCGCGGGCCCGGATCGCAGGATCCGGCGAGCAGGAGATTAGCATTCGATGCAGCCCGGAGTCGACTCGCCTGGGGCTACGACTTGCCCGTGTCCCAGGGACGGTCGTATTCCTGCAGGTGGTCGTCGCGATCCTTGGCGGCCGTCGTCGCGAGGATCGCCAGCGTCTCGTCGACGGTCCGCTCGTTCTCGACGGCGATGTCGCGCATATCCTCGTAGGTCACGTTGCGACCCATCTTGCGGTGGGCATCACCACAGCCGCACGTCAGGCACATCGAATCGACTCCATTGCGTGGCTACTTCTTCCGCCGGGAGGACTTGGCCTCTCCGGCCTCAGAGCGCTGCTTGTTGACGGTGCGAGCGGCGATCTCCTCGGCCCGATCCTTCGATCGGCCCGCCTCGCGCTCGCTCTCCTTGATGTGTTCGTACTGTCGCTCGCGCTTCGGCGACCATGCTCCCCGTGGCATGTGTCTACCTCCATTCCGGTGGGCGTGTGTTCCGGTCCGCGGGCCAACCCCCCTGGCCCGCGGCATGGCGTCCGCCGTCAGACCGCGCGACGGCCGGAGAGGAGCTCGAGCACCAGGATCACGCCGGCCACCAGCAGAAGCAGGTGGATGAAGCCTCCACCAATCGATCCGAGGAGGCCGAGTAGCCAGAGCACGAGCACGATCACGAGAATGGTCCAGAGCATCGCGTAGGTTCCTCCACTTCCAGAGCGTGCAGCTTCCCTACGGTCGCCGCTCTTGCGCTCACGCTCACAAACCTAGGAGCAGGACAGCCCCGAAAGGCGTTTCGCGCAGCGAGGGGCTTCTTTCAGAGGCGTTGCAGCCGGAATCGTCCAGCCGGCGACACGACGAAGCCCCCGAGCCGATGTCTCGAGGGCCTCGCCATCAGCCGTGAGCGCTCTCAGCGGATCTCGCGCTCCTCCTCGTGCAGCTCGCGGTCCAGCTCACGCCCGACCTCGCGACCGCCACGGCGCAGGTCATCTCCCAGGTTGCCGATGTCCTTCTTGACCTCGTCGCCGGCGTTGCCAATGTCGTCGCCGAGATCGTGGCCGTCCAGCTCACGCATCCCCTTCTTCGCCTCGGTCTCGACCTCCCGCCCGACTCGCTTCACGTCGTCCATGGTGGCTCCCCTTTGCTGGGTGAACGTGTTGGTTGACAGCGAGACATTGCGTGGGATCGTGTTGCACGTGAGCATCCGCGCCCGGCGTGCAACGTCGCATCGTCATCGCACCCGGGTTGCCGATGCCGCCGGGCTGCCGCTCAGCTCGGTGCGGACCTCACTGGACGGCGGCGCGGTCGAGGCCGCGCAGGCGCTCCGCGAGGCAGAGCAGCACCGTGACCGCCACCTGGGGGAATTCGTCCATCAGCGCGTGAAAATCGCGGTGGTTGATCACCAGCAGCCGGCTCGGCGACTCGGCCGTGACCGTGGCGGTTCGGGGTCCGTGGTCGATGAGGGCGATCTCGCCGAAGAAGTCACCGGGTCCGAGCTCCTTCACCCTGGCGCCGTCGCGCTCAACGACCACAGTGCCCGAAACGAGGACCATGAGATCGTCGCCGAGCTCGCCCTGGCGGATCAGGACCTTGCCGGCGGGGACATCGACCTCCTCGGTCAGCATCCCCAGGCGTTCGAGGTGCTGCCGGTCGAACCGGGCAAAGAGCGGAATGCTGTGAAGCAGGTCGAGCTTCTCGTCGCGGGCCACCGGCGCCTCCTCCGTCGCTAGGGCCTGAGCATACGGCCTCGCGCCCTCATTGCGGAAGGCCCTGCGTCGGTGCGGGCGGGCACCGGTATCGGCCTGGCCGCGTTTGACGACCCCGAGCGGGCGCGCGTACCTTCCTTCGGCCACCATCAACGACGCGGAGACACGGCGGAGGAGTCAGCAATGTTCCGATCCCGACCATCGCGCGCGCTGATCAGCCTGCTGGCCCTGGCCATCGTCCTGATGGCGCCCGCCACAACGTCTGCCGCCCCGTTCGATGGCGGCGGCATCACCGCATCGGCGCTCGTCTTCTTCCCGAACCCGGTCGTGACCAGCGGCAACCTGGCCCTGACAGATGAGAAGGATGCCGACTATCCGGCGCTCAACGATGAGCGGGTGATGGTGCTCCTCACCAACCTGGATGGCTCCGGCAACCTGTGCGGCGCCTGGGCCTGCGTGGTCAACTCGACCAAGTCCGGCGCCTTCGAAACCGACGGCACGTACTTCTACACCCGCCACGACGAGCGCTTCGAGCAGATCATGGCCTACTACTGGATCACCCAGTCGCAGCTCTACCTGCAGTCGCTCGGCTTCCGCCCCGGCGGGCCGTTCCCGGCCATCAACGCCAACCCGCAGGCGGTGCGCATCGACCAGTGGGGCGTCGACAACTCATTCGCATCGGACGCGCCCAAGGACCAGATGGTCTTCGGCAAAGGTGGCGTCGACGATGCCGAGGATGCCGAGGTGATCCTCCACGAGTACGGCCACCAGATCCACTTCAGCCAATCCGCCACCTTCTTCAGCTCGGACGAGGCGGGCGCCATCAGCGAGGGCTTCAGCGACTACTGGGCGGCCACGGTCAGCGCCGTGATCGCCGGCCCGCAGCCGGATCCTGAGTGCATCGCCGAGTGGGACTCGATCAGCTACACGGCCGGGCCGGTCCACTGCCTGCGCCGGCTCGATGCCAACCTGACCTACCCCGACGACCTCAATGGTCGCATCCACCATGACGGCACGATCTGGTCGCAGGCGCTGTGGGAGATTCGCGGTGCGCTCGGCAACGCGAAGGCCGACACGGCCATCCTGATGGCGCAGTTCGACTGGACCGGGACGACCATGGTCGACCTGGCCAACCGGACCGTCGCCGCCGCGCAGTCGCTTTACGGCAATGGGGCTGCCGTGAAGGTGCGGCAGGCGTTCGAGGCGCGCGGAATCCTGTAGCAGTCATCGCCACGACCTGCTCGGGCCGCCCCAAGTGGATTCGGGCCTGGTCGTTCTCAGCTGATATCCCAGATGACGGCTCCGATCAGAGGCCGATAGATCCCAAAGCTGAATTCGGCACCCACGGGCAGGTCCCAGAATTTCGTTTCTTCTCGGCTCAGCCGACCCCAAACGCTCTTCTCGTCGCGGGCCACTTCGAACGTGGTGTCGACGGTGGCGAACGACTCAATGCGAAAGAGGGTCCGATATTCACCGGCCTGCTTTTCCGACGACATCACCACGATGTAGGTACCGAGATACTCAACCCGGGAGGTGCGGCCTCCTTGTAGGCGGCGTCGTTCTCGGTCATCCACTTCTGGTACGCCTCCTCCTTGCCCCGCTTGATGTTGAAGCCCTGCTCCCAGATCAGCGACATTCCAAGCCTCCTCCAACCTGCGATCTATCGATCGTTTGTGTCCCCGCGGCTCAAGCGGTCGCGCGGAATAGAAGCAGCCACGTTGCATCGGCGGCGGCCACCGCGGCCCAGAAGCCCATGATCAGCAGCGGCCGGCGCAGGATGCACTGGCTTCGCGTGATGCCCAGGGCGACGGCCCGGCCGTAGAGGTAGATCGCCACCAGAGCCACGCCGAGCACGAAGATCGCCGGCGTGACCAGCCACGCGATCAGGCCAACCGTCCCCATCTTGCAGAAGGTGAAGGCCAGGCGGTCGTACTTCTGGGCGCGGGTCAGCGGCGGCCGCGCCGCGAGCCAGGCTTTGATCGGGTCGAGGGTCGGCGTGTCGGCGCTCATGATCGGGCCACCAGGCTGTCCAGCTCGACAAGCTGGCGGGCGGCCACCTGCCCCGCCGAGGTCCGGCGCCGCAGGTTGCCGAACAGCTGGCGCGCACAGAACGGGATGCGCACCGGATCCTCCTCGCCGTCGGTCGAGCCGACGTGCACGCAGCACTGCTGCAGCCGCTCGATGTTCATGGTCCACGCGTCCATGAACGACTTCACGCTGAGGCGCTTGGTCCGCAGCGCCACCAGCTCGGCGGCGCGCTCCCCCTTGACGAGGTAGCGGCCGATGTCCTTCATGAAGCCGCCGATCCCGATGTCGCACGCCTCGCAGATGTTGATGATGTAGTCGATCAGCTCGGGGCGGCTGATGGTGGTGGTCTCGCTCATCATCCCGATCAGCGAGTCCCAGAGCTGGTCGTCGGCCGCGATCCGGTTGCCGACGATCGAGAGGTTCGCCTTTAGGCGCTCGATCCCCACCAGCTTCGGGATGGACCGATGGGCGCCGCTGTCCTCCTTCACGAAATAGGTGATGGCGCAGCAGTCCGGGTGGCTGCACGGCAGGGCGATGAAGTCATCGGCGCTGGCGCGGCCATTCGTCTGCGGCCCGAGCCGTTTCAGCACCCCGGTGGTGGTCATCCGATGCATCGGGTCGATCGGGTTGGCGCGGCCGGAGCCGAAGACCGGCTGGTACGCCACGCCGGCGATGTAGTCGGTGTCGAACGCGAAGTCCGCTACCGCCCCGATCTCGTGGTCGTTGACGCCCTGCGCCACGACCATCGTGAGGGTCGTGAAGATGCGGGCATCGGTCAGGCGCTTGATCGCCTCCGCCTTCATGGCGCGCAGGTCCTCGCCTCGATGGAAGAGGTGCGTCTCGAGTTCGAAGCCGTCGAACTGGAGGTAGACCTCGAGCCGATCACGCAGCTTGTGCAGGGCACCGAGGAATCGGTCGTCCTTGGTGATCCGGATCCCGTTCGTGTTGAGCAGGACCCGGGTGACGTTCCGCTCTACCGCGGCCTGGATGATCTCCACGATCTCCGGGTGGACGGTCGGCTCGCCGCCGGACAGCATCAGGACGTCGATCTTGCCGCCCTCGCGCTCGATCGAGGCGTCGAGCGTCCGCAGGATGTGGGGAAGCCGGGCATATCGGCCCACGTTCGTCCCCGATGCGGCGAAGCAGGTCGGGCAGTTGAGGTTGCAGTGCTCGGTGACGTCGAGCAGCAGGATGCAGGAGTGCTGCGTCTGGAGGCGGCCGAGGCCGTTTGCGTAGCCCATCGGGATGGGCATGACGTTGTCGGGGGTGTCGGGGATGATCTCGCGGGTTGGGACGCGCCACTGCTGGAGGTACTCCCACAGGCCGTGGTCCTCGTCATACAGGCTCACCACCTCGCCATGGCCCCGTCGGCAATGTCGGCGAAGGTAGACCGATCCGTCCTGCAGCACCAGGTTGCCCTGCAGGATGTCCATCCCGTAGTCGACCTCGCGATCCGGGTTGTCGGTGAAGCACTGGCCACAGACGGTCAGCACCATCCGGAGGGGGGTGTAGGCGCGGAGTGGGAGCGCCGCGGTCATATCGAACTCGGGGCGCCGAACATGGCCATGCAGGCACCGGTCAGGATCAGCGTGAAGACCACCGGGACGATGAGTGCCACCCCCATGCCACGGGCCAGCATGCTGCGCCCGATGAAGCCCGATATCGCCAGCCCGATCAGCAGGAAGAATCCAAGCACGATCGGGACGGCCCCCGCGTAGATTCGGCTTGGCCCCTGGAATGCCCAGATGGTGGCCAGCACCAGGCCGGCGATGTTCAGGCCCCACACCGCGAGCCAGAACCGCGAGCGAAGGGCGCGGGTCTCCGCGAACTGTGGCGCGCGGGCCGCCTCGGTCTCTTGCAGCGCGCTGTCGACCTCCCCCGCCTCGTAGCCGGCGTGGATCAGCTGGGCGCGCAGCGCCTTGGTGGTGTACTTGGCTCCGTTGGTTCGCAGATACGCGTCGATCTCGGGTCGCATGCGTGAGGCTCCCTCCTATTCGCAGTTCCAACTGACGGATCCGGATATGACCTCTGGGGACGGCTGCTCGCCGGGTCCTTCGAGCGGCTCCGAAGCGAGCCCGTCGAACTGCATGGTGCCAGTCAGTGCATCCGGCGCCGCGTCGACAATCAGGCTGGTGCTGAAGATCACTCCGAACCCCTCCGGCTTGCCAGTCTCGGATTTGGGACTGAGGAACACCGACACGTCGTTGCGCGATGCCGGAATTGGCCCCGTTGAGTTCCCGATCCCGTAGAGGCTGAGGTTGACTCCGACCACCTTCCCGTCCAGCGTGCCGAGGGAGTCCGCATTGACGAGGACGCTTCCGCCGCCATCGGTTATCCAGCACGAGGCGGTGCCGGATCCATCGAAGGCTCTCGGCGGCAGAATCTGGAGACGGGCAGACCCGGTGATCGGCGGCGGCTGGATCGACCCGTACAGGAGCGCGAAGCAGCTGCCGCCGAGGACGATGGCGGAGATGGCGGGAACGATCAGGGCGATCGTGACCCCCGTGCTCGGCAAGATGGCGCGGCCGATGAGCCAGGTGAGGGTCCCTCCGAGCAGGAGGGCGATGCCGAGGACGAACGCGCCGAGGGTAGCGATGCCGATCGCCGTCGTCCCCTTCAGGAGGATCAACAGGCCAAACACTGCCACCAGGGCGCCGGCATGCAGTCCGAGCGCCCAGAGGCCGAAGGACTGCCGATCCCGCTTGCCGGAGCGCGTGCCGGGTGGCTCGGCCCGCCACTCCGCCAGCGCCGCGTCGACCTGCGCCGGATCATAACCAGCGTCCACGAGGCCCTTGCGCAGCGCCTCGGGGGTGTAGGTGGCGCCGTGCTCGTCGAGGTAGCGCCTGATCTCGGGGTTCACCGGTCAGCGGCCCCCATATGGAGGGTGGATCGGGCCATCAGGCATACCGATATGCAGCAAGGCAGGTCGTGAAGAATCCAACGCCGACGAGCAGAGCGAAGAGGACCGGCAGTCCGACGATGGCGCGCTCCCAGGCAAGGAAGCCGGATGGCGGATCCCACCTCGCGACCCATCGAACGACCAGGAGTCCGATGACGGCGTACAGAACAAGGAAGACAACGCCACCGATCGTCCAAGCGGGGGAGAGGGACCTACTGGTCATGCTGCTCACAAGGAACCAGATCGGGACGGAGAAACCGGCGAGGTAGAGGAGGATCGCCCAGCCCGTCTGAACCTGTCCAGCAGCGCCTCCGCCGTCGGCTCGAATACGGGCCGGCTCGGACCACGCCTTGTCCAGGGCCTGATCGATCGCCGCGGGGTCGTGACCGGCGGCGATGAGCTGAGAGCGAATCGCTTCGCGGGTATACCGCTCGCGATGGTCTTGGATGTAGTCGCGGATCTTCGGATCCATCGGTCCCTCCTCAGGCGACAGCCGGAATCGGCCTGGGCATGCGGTAGATGCCGCTGCTCACCTGGCGTACAAAGTGAACGACCAGCCATGCGATGAGCGGAATGAGCACGAGCTGCGGCCCGGTCAGCCCCAGCCACTGGACCTCGTTGCCGCGGATGAATTCGATCCCGAATCGAAAGACGCCGTACGCCAGCAGGTAGGCCCTGAGGGTGTCGCCTCGCACCGGAAGAAGCGGTCCTCGAGCCGTGATCAGCGCGAACGCACCCAGGTGAAAGCCGATCTCGTACAGCATGCTCGGGTGCATCGGCCCACCGCAGCCGGGGCAGCGTGGGAAGGCTGCGGCGGCCTCGGGCGAGACGGTCATGCCCCACGGGAGGCTGGTCGGGGTCCCGAGCGGCAGCTCGGAGAGGAAGCAGCCGACCCGCCCGATCGCCAGGGCCAGGGGGATGGCGGCCGCGTAGTAGTCGCCCGTCGAGAGGGTGTATCCCAGGGCTCGCTTGCTCAGGACGATCGCGAGGTAGCCGCCGGCCAGGCCCCCGATGATGCTCTTCGGGCCGTGGGTCAGGAGGTAGGTCAATGGCAGCCCCGCGGTCTGGACGTCGTCGAGGACCTCCCAGGAGGTGATGAGACGTGCACCGAGGGCCCCGCCGAGGACCGCGGCCACGCTGATGAGGGCGATCGGCCCACCCAGGATCCCGTCGCGGCGCAGCGCCCGGTAATAGAGCGTGAACCCGGCCAGCAGGCCGAGGATCGTGAAGAAGTCGTGCGTCCCGATGGTGAGCGGCCCGAAGCGGGCCAGGACCGGGAGCATCTCGGGTCAGGGCCGCCGCCGGCGAAGCGCGTCAGAGGGCGGCAACGGCCGCCTCCAGCTGCTGCGTGGCGACGAGGTGATCGGTGTCCCAGGCGAACTGGATCGGATCACCGAAGACCAGCTCCACCTCGCCACGCCAGGGAAGACTCTCGCCCGAGAAGCCCTCCTCGCGGCGGGCGTCGAGGCGCGACATGCGCGCGACCTCGAGCTTCATCGGCACCACCGGGGTGGCCCCCAGGACGGCGACCATCCCCGTCCCTGACTTGAATGGCTGGGTCGGCCCGCCGACCGTCAGCTTGCCCTCCGGGAAGATGAGGATCGAGAAGCCGCGGTCGAGCCGCGCGCCGAGCAGCTCGAGGGAGCGTCGCACGGCACCCTCTCGCGCCAGGGGGAAGGCATTCCCTATGAGCGCGGATCCAATACCACGGATCGGATTGCCGAAGATATCGTCGGCGGCCGCCGCCACCGACAGGTGCCAGCGCCAGGCGAGCGGGAAGCGGGTCAGGATGATCCCGACGTCGTTGTGCAGGCAGTGGTTCGGCGTGAAGAGGACCGGGCCCTGGAGGCCACGGAGACGCTCCAGCCCGGTGACCCGCACCCGGTACAGGCTGAAGAAGATCGGAACCAGCAGCAGCGTCTGGATCAGGATCCCGGCGCCTCGGGCGAGGGGGCTCAGGGGCCAGGCGAAGATGCCGGTGTCGTGCTTCTGCTCCTTCGCGGCATCGACCATTGCGGAGAGCTCCGCGACCGTCGTGTCCGGGTCCAGGTCGCCGTCGTCGACGAAGGTGCCCAGCTCCTCTTCGATGACGCCCAGCAGCTCGATCCGGGCCAGGGAATCCATGTTGAGGTCGGTCGAGAGGCGTGAGTCCGCCTGCACCGATGCGACCGGCAGGTTGGCGACCGAGGCCACCAGCCCTTCGACAGTGGCGGCTCCCAGCGGCGAAGCACTCGGCGCCCCGCCCGCCGCGTGGGTCCCGCTGACGCCACTCTCCATCTCGGCCAGCCGATCGAGGACCAACCGCTTCTTCACCTTCAGGGTGTGCGTGCGGGGGAGGTCGTCATCGGGCCAGATCGTGACGCCGCGGATCTGCTGGTGGGCCCCGAGCTGCGCATTGGCGTCACGCACCACCGCGTCCGCCACCGAGGGATCCTCCAGGAGGAGCACCGCCTGGACGCGGAGCTCGCCTCGCGGCGGCTGCCATCCCACCACCGTCGCGTCGCGCAGCCTCGCATCGCGAGCCAGCACCGCCTCGATGTCCTCGGGGTACACCTTGGTCCCGTCGGGCATGGCCAGCATGTCCTTCTTGCGCCCGCGCAGCGTCAGGAAGCCGTCCGCGTCGAGCTGGCCGATATCACCAGTGTGATAGAAGCCCTCGTCGTCGATGGCCGCGCGGGTGGCCTCCGGATCCTCCCAGTAGCCGGCGAAGACGCTCGGTCCCCGCACCTGGATCTCGCCGTCGTCCGCGATGCGGATCTCGACCCCGGGCACCGCCTCGCCCACCGTCCCGATCCGATTACGCGCGGGCCTGGTAAATGCGACCGCCGGTGAGAGCTCGGTCGCGCCGTAGCCCTGCAGCACATCGAAGCCCATGTCCGTCCATCGGTTGGCGAGATCCTCCTCGAGCGCTGCGGCCCCGATGGCGAGGGTCCGGAACCGGCCCCCGAACTGCGAGATCACCGGCCGGAACAGGAGCCGCCTCAGGAAGCGCGGCAGGCGGCGCGCGACCCGATGCAGCCGCTCGAAGGCGTCGTGCTTGCCAGATGCGTCGACCTTGCGCTGGATGGCCGAGTCGAGCAGCTTCAGGCCAGCCGGAACGATCAGCAGCATCGTCACCCGAAACTCGCGGAAGGTCCGGATCAGGACCGCGGGCTGCCTGCTGACCGGGTAGACGATCGCGGCTCCCACGAGGAACGGCGCGATCAGGCCGCAGGTCTGCTCGAACATGTGTGACAGGGGCAGGATCGAGAGGAGGCGCTCATCGGGCTGGAACGGGAAGACATCCTTGAGCGCCGACGCGTTGGCCACCAGGTTGGCGTGGGTCAGCATCGCGCCCTTTGGCTCGCCGGTGGTGCCGGAGGTGAAGACCACCTCGACGAGGTCGCTCGCGGCGACCGGTGGCGTCGGCAGCGGAGCTGCCTGGCGGGCGCGGTCCGGGAGCGACTCGATCAGCACGACCGGCAGGCCCAGCCCATCAGCCATCGGCGCCGTCTGGGTGGAGGCCAGCACCAGCTTGGCGCGGGTCCGCTGCGCGACCTTCGCCACGAAATCGGGCTGGCTGCGGACATCGAGCGGGACGAGGACGAGCCCGGCGAAGAGCGCTCCGAAGAAGCCGAGCGACCACTCCGGACGGTTCACGCCCCAGATCAGCACCCGGTCGCCGCGCTCGAGGCCCTGCTCGCTCAGCACGCGAGCGACCCGCGGTGCCAGCTCGACCAGGTCCCGGTAGGTCCAGATGCGAGTCCGAAATCCTGGCTTGATGAGCAGGGCCGGGCGGTCCGCGTATCTTGCCGCCGATTCACGCAGGAGGTCGATCAGCGTTGCCCCGGCTGGTTCGACCCGCTCGACCGTCACGGGGGCAGGCGCCAGATCCTCGGCCGGAGCCGCTGGTGTGGGCGCGAGCGTGGCGATGGGTCGTCTCCTCCCACGCCTACCTTACGACCGGGGCGCTGCCCTGACTAGGGGGATGTGCTCGGCCGTCGCTCAGGGCGGGCGGCCCGATCTGCCAGGGCGCGCAGCACCTCGTTCGCCCCGTCCCGCCACGCCGGATAGTGGCTGAAGACGATCGTCGCAACGTCCAGCTCCGCCATCCGGGCGACGCTTGCCCGGGCCAGCGACATGTCGTCGCTGAAGACGCTGCTCGCAAACGTCACCTTCCTGCGGATGACCTGCAGGTTGTCGCCCACGAAGAGGAGCCGATGCCGCTCCGCATAGAGGCAGACGCTGCCAGGCGTGTGGCCGGGGGTATGGATGACGCGCAGGCCGCCGAGGATCGGGAGCACCTGCCCGTCCTCGATGGGCGTCGCCTCCCCGGGATGCCGGGTGAAATACGCGATCAGCTGGCTGCGGTTGCGGTTGGCGACCGCGTCACGAAGCGTCACCTTCAGGCCGTCGAGATCGGCGGGGTGCATCAGCACCTCGATGTCTCGCTCGCCCGCCAGCTCCCGCACGCCGCCGATGTGGTCGGGGTGGGCATGGGTGCAGATGATGCGGGCCAGGTCGTCGAGGCTGCGACCCATTCGCTGGACGTACCGCTGCACCCGCCCCGCCGAGCCGATCAGCCCGGCATCGATCAGGGTCAGCTGGGGCTCGTCGATGAGGAACGCGTAAACGCTCAGCAGCCGAATGGCGTGGACGCCCGGGGCGATCTCCATGGGCGGCCATCATAGGGCCGCCCAGCCCTATTCCTCGTTCAGCAGCAGTCGTCGATACGAGTCGTGACGAGCCTTGCTGATCTTCCCTGTTGCCACGGCGGCAAGCACCGCGCAGCGCGGCTCGCTGAGGTGGCGGCAGTCGTTGAACGCGCAACGACCGAGGTGCTCGCGCATCTCGGGGAAGCACCAGGCCAGGTCTTCTGGAGGAACCTGCCACAGTCCGAGCTCGCGGAGCCCGGGGGTGTCGGCCACGTAGCCGCCGCCCGCTGCGGTCAGTGGGTGCAGGACCGCCGAAGTCGTCGTGTGCCGTCCCTTGTGCACCGTCTCGCTCACTGCGCCGGTCTCGATACGCAGGCCCGGCTGGATGGCGTTCAGCAAGGTCGACTTGCCGACGCCGGATGGGCCGGTGACGACGCTGACCCGGCCCACCAGGCGATCGTCGAGCGCCTCCAGCCCGATACCCTCCCGTGCCGAGACGTAATGCACCGGGTACCCGATCGTCTCGTAGCCGGAGAAGATCTCACGCGCGGCGGTCAGGCCGACGAGGTCGACCTTGTTGGCGACGACCACCGCCTCGACCTCGTTGTGCTCGGCGACGACCAGGAAGCGATCCACCATGCGCAGGTGCGGCATCGGGTCGGCGCAGGCGAAGACGACCAGCACCTGGTCGAGGTTGGCGACGATCATGTCCTCCTTCCAGCTGCCGCGCGGGCCAGGCTGTCGGCGCGAGAAGCGCGTTCGACGCGCCTCGATGGACTCGATCATCGCGTTGCCGTCCCCGATGCGTGCCACGGCCACCCGGTCGCCGATGACGACCAGGTCGGAGTCGCCGCGTTGCTGCTTCACCCGCCCGAACAGGCGGCATTCGACGAGGCTCCCGTCATCGAGACGGACGGTGTAGAAGCCGCTCCGGGCGCGCAGCACGGTGCCGGGCAGCGTCGCATCCGCCGCGGGGCGGACAGGGGTAGGCAAGGGGGTCAGATGCAAGGTTCAGTCTCCACTCGGTAAGGTCGGAGGTGGGCGGTGGAGCGCGCCCGTCGCGCGATCAGGGCCGCGGGGCAGTCCTGTGCAGGCGAGGGCGCGCGACGGCGACGGTGGTCATCGGGCGGCTCCTTTCGTCTGCGTGCTGAGCTGGTGTGTGCCGCGAAGGTACCCACCCCGACCCCCCCTGTCAACGACGCTAGGATCTGGCCGATGGACGACGTCGCGCTGCGCTACCTCCTCTTGGCTCTGCGCCTTGGTCGCCACCATCCCGGGCTTGCCGACTCGTACACTGGGCCGCCGGAGATCGCCGAAGCGGTGGCCGGCGAAGAGCCGATCCCAGCGGCCGAGCTCCATGGCGAGGCACTCCGCCTGGCGGACGCCGTCTCTGATCTCGTGATCGACACTCCGCTCCAGCGCCGGCGAGCCACCTGGCTCAGCGACCAGCTCGTCGCGCTGAGCGCGCTCGCGCGGCAGGCGGACGGTGAGGAGATCGGCTTCGTCGACCTCGCTGAGGAGCTCTTCGACATCCAGGTCCGCCCGGAGCCGGAGGAGACGTTCGTGGCCGCGCGTCGCATGATCGAGGCGGCGCTGCCGGGCAGCGGATCAGTTCAGGCTCGCCTTCTGGAGCACGAGCAACGCGCGACGCTCCCGCCGGGAGACGTCCTGGCAACGCTGCGCTCCCTGGCCGAGACCATGCGGAGCCGCATGCGGGGCCTGTTGTGGCTGCCGCCCGGGGAATCGGTGGTGATCGAGGCGCTGGAGGGTGAGCAGTGGGTTGCCGAGATGCGCTACCTGGGGAACCGGCGGTCGCAGGTGCGCGTCAACTTGGGACTCCCGGTCTCGCTCGCCCGCGTGGTGGAGCTGGCGGCACACGAGTGCTACCCCGGCCATCACGCCGAGGCGGTGGTGAAGGACGCGCTCCTCGTCGGGACCGGCCACGCGGAGGCGACCCTGCAGCTCGACCTCGCTCCCGAGGCGGTCGTCCGCGAGGGAATGGGGACGTACGCCCGCGAGGTCGTAATGGGCGATGCGGAGCTGTCCGTCGAGCTCGAACGAGTGGCTCGTCGGCTTGGGCTGAACGTGTCCATCGGCGCCGAGATGATCGTGCAGCGCGCACAGCGACTGCTCAACCCGGCCATTGGAAACGCCGCGCTCCAGCTGCACGTTGACGGTCGAGCGCCGGAGGCTGTGCATCGGTATCTGGGCGAGGTCGGCCTCCTGGCCGATGCGCAGCTGGAGGCGACGTTTTCGCTCATCAGCGACCCGACCTGGGGACGCTACTTCTTCACCTACATCGAGGGACGCCGGCTCGTCGGTGAATGGCTGGAGGCTCATGGTCAGATTCACGGCTTTGGCCGCCTCCTGGCCGAGCAGCAGACGCCCGGCTCGTTGCGCTCCGAGCTGCAGGCCACGTAGCGGCCGCTCAGGACCGGAGTCCTGCCCGGCGCTGGGACTTTCGGGGCATGTCGCGGAACCCCTTCCGATCATCAAATAGCGCGGGCGCTCCGAAGGCGTCGGGGGGAAGGACTGATCCCAGCACGCGGGGGCAGACTCGACGCTGACGGAGACGACTCGTGCAGACATCCGCACTGGGCGCGCGCCCGAATCACGACGCGCGCCGCAGGCATCGCCGCCTGCTGATCCTGCTCACTGCGGCCCTGGCCGTGCTGAGCATCGGCGCCGGCCAGCTGAGCCTGGCCCTCTTCACTGACCAGGAGTCGGTCGCGGGAACCTTCTCGACCGGGTCCATCGACCTCGACGGCACCGCGATCGCGGGCCTGACGCTGACCACCAGCGCCATGATGCCCGGCGACTCGATCACCGATGACGTCCTGGTCAGCAACATCGGGACTGCGCAGCTGCGTTACTCGCTGAGCACCGCCAGCACCAACGCCGATGCGAAGCTGCTGCGCGCCGTCCTGACCCTCACCGTCAGGACGATCGACGTGACGACCCCCGGTGCGCCTTGCAACGACTTCGACGGCACATCGGTTCTCGCCGCCACGGTCCTTGGCGCGTCCACTGCCGGGTTCGGCAGCCCGGCCGCCGGCGCGCAGGCCGGCGATCGCAACCTGGCGGCCGCGGCCAGCGAGACCCTCTGCTTCCGGGTGTCCCTGCCATCGGGCACCGGCAACGCGTACCAGGGCGCCGCGACCACCACCACCTTCACCTTCGACGCGGAGCAGACCGCGAGCAACCCATAGGACGTCTTCGAACGATGAGAGGAGAGCTGGCCGCCGCTCGCGGTCGGCTCCCGCTCGGTTCAACCGCTGGGGTAGCCACCATGAACCTCACCGTCGTCACCATCGCGCGGCGCAGCCTGACGCTGGGGTGGCTGCTGCTGGTGGCCGGCCTGATCGGCCTGGCGGCCGTCACCCATATGGCCACGACCTTCGTGATCCAGGGCAGCTCGATGCAGCCGGCGATCCCCTTCGGCTCGCTGATCGTTGTGGCGCCGGCCTCGCCGGATGCGGTGCGGGTCGGCGACGTGGTCACCATCCGGGCGGACAACGGGGCGGTCGTCAGCCACCGGGTCACACGAAGGGTGGACCTGGGGAGCGAGCGCATGTACGAGGTCAAGGGAGATGCCAACCCCACACCAGATCCGGTTCTCATTCCGGAGCGCTCGGTGATAGGGCGTGTCGCGCTCACCCTGCCGTACGCCGGCTTCGTGGCGGCCATGCTCGGTACGCCCAGCGGCGTGGTCAGCCTGCTCGCGACGGTCGCGACCGGGCTCTTGCTGATCCTGCTCGTCGAGCAGCTGGAGGGCGAGCTCTCGGAACACGATGGGACGGCGGGGGCCGCAGCGCCTGAGGGACCGCCGCGTGGAGCCCTCGCGTAGGCTGCGGGCATTCCTGCTTGCCCTCTTCGTCGCCGGCTTCCTGGCCGGTGGCGGCGCGAGCGCGTCGCTGGCGCTCATGACCGACGTCAGCTCCGTGAGCGCCACCTTCACCACCGCGGCAAGCTTTGACGTGGTCGCGCCCACCGTTTCGAGCAGCGTCGTCTCGAAGACCACTCCTTACTGGCCGGGGTTCATCGCTCAGGGCGGCACGTACCACATCTACGCCAACGTGACCGATGGAGGGGCTGTGCCTTCCGGGGTCGCGACCGCGACTGCGAACACCAGCAGCTTCGACACCGGCATGACGGCCGTCGTCCTGGTCGCGGGCTCGTACTCCATCGGCGGTGTGACCTACAACTACCGCAGCGCCCAGGCCAGCGCGAACGGCACCCTGCCGGCTGGCCCATACGCGTACGCCGTGACCGCAGCCGACACCGCCGGCAACAGCGCCACCGCCTCCGGCTTCAGCGTTTCCATCGACAACACGCGTCCGACCGCCACCAACGTGCAGACCACGAACGCCGGCGTGGCGGGCCAGCCGGGGATCGGCGACACCGTGACACTCACCTTCTCGGAGCCGATCGACCCGGAGAGCGTCCTGACCGGCTGGAACGGCAGCAGCACCAGCGTGGTGGTGCGCATCGCGCAAAACACCGGCGGCGACCGGCTCACGGTGCGCAACGCGGCGAATGGCGCTCAGCTTCCCCTCGGCACGGTGAACCTCGTCGGCCTGAGCTACGTCACCGTCAACCGTGACTTCGGCGCGACCGGCACGCCATCGAGCATGGTCGCCATCGGGAACACCATCGTCCTGACCCTGGGAACCGCATCGGGGGCGGTAGGCACCGAATCGGCGACCGCGAACATGATCTGGACGCCCGTCACCGGTGCGCACGACCGCGCCGACAATACCTGCCAGACGACCAACGCCACGGAATCCGGGACGCTCGACCTGGACTTCTAGGGCAGTTGACCGTGCGCGTGAAACGGTTCATCATCGGTCTAACACCGACTGTCTGAGTCGGGATTCAGACCAGGAGATCCATGGCCGTCCCCAATCCTGCCGTCGACAAGGTCCCCACTGGCTACAAGTACGGCTGGCACGACCCCGAGATGAAGCCCCTGCACGTGATGAAGAAGGGGCTCTCTCGCGAGGTGGTCGAGGAGATCAGCCGGATCAAGGGCGAGCCGCAGTGGATGACCGACCTGCGGCTGAAGGCGTACCGCCACTTCGAGGCCCGCCCGATGCCGACCTGGGGCGGCGACATGAGCCAGATCGACTTCCAGGACATCTTCTATTACGTGACCGCCACCGATAAGGCGGTGCAGTCGTGGGACGACGTGCCGGACTACATCCGTCGCACGTACGACCGACTCGGGATCCCCGAGGCGGAGAAGAAGTACCTCGCAGGGGTCGGCGGTCAGTACGACTCCGAGGTCGTCTACCACAACATCCGTGCCGACCTGGAGAAGCTGGGCGTCATCTTCCTGGGCACCGATGAGGCCCTGGTCAAGTACCCCGAGATCTTCAAGGAATACTTCGGCACCGTCATCCCGCCGAACGACAACAAGCTCGCGGCGCTGAACACCGCCGTCTGGAGCGGCGGCAGCTTCATCTACGTCCCGAAGGGCGTCCACGTCGAGCTTCCGCTGCAGGCCTATTTCCGGATCAACACCGAGAACATGGGCCAGTTCGAGCGGACCCTGATCATCGCCGACGAGGGGAGCAGCGTTCACTACGTCGAGGGCTGCACCGCCCCCGCCTACACCACTGCCAGCCTGCACAGCGCCGTCGTCGAGATCATCGTCAAGAAGGGCGCCCGCGTCCGCTATACCACCATCCAGAACTGGAGCCACAACGTCTACAACCTCGTCACCAAGCGGGCGGTGGCGTACGAGGACGCCGTGATGGAGTGGGTCGACGGCAACCTCGGCTCGCACCTGACCATGAAGTACCCCTCCATCTACCTGCTCGGCGAGCGGGCCCACGGCGAGGTGCTCAGCATCGCCTTCGCCGGCAGCGACCAGCACCAGGACGCCGGCGGCAAGGTCATCCATGCGGCGCCCAACACCACCAGCCTGATCACCTCCAAGTCGATTAGCCAGGGGACCGGCCGCACCTCGTACCGCGGCCTGGTCAAGGTCTATCCCGGCTGCCACGGGTCGAAGTCGACCGTCCGCTGCGACGCCCTGATCCTCTCGGACGAGGCGCGCTCCGACACCTACCCGTACATGGAGATCGACGAGGACGACGTCACGATCGGCCACGAGGCATCGGTCTCGAAGGTTGGCTCCGAGCAGCTCTTCTACCTCATGAGCCGCGGCATGAACGAGGCCGAGGCGAGCGCCATGATCGTGAACGGCTTCATCGAGCCGATCGTCAAGGAGCTGCCGATGGAGTACGCGGTCGAGATGAACCGCCTCATCCAGCTCCAGATGGAAGGCGCGGTCGGCTGAGCCGATGACGGTGCAGACGGGGGCGGCGCTGGATGCCGCAACGGTCGAGCACGTCTCGGAGGGCGAGCCCGCCTGGCTGGCTCAGCTGCGTGCCGGCTGGTGGCGCCGCGTCGAAGCGAATCCGTGGCCGACAGGCGCCGAGGAGGAGTGGCGCCGCACCTCGCTCGACGGCCTGCCGCGTGACGGCGGCCTGCTGCTCGACGCGCCGGTGGCGACCTACGATCTCGACCCGCAGCTTGCCGCTCGTGGCGTCATCTTCGGCGACCTGGCGACCGCGGTCCGCGAGCATGGCGATCTGCTGAAGGCGCACCTTGGGCGGCACGACACCCTCTCCGCGCAGATGCCCTTCTGGGGCCGCTCCCTGGCTGCCTGGACCGGTGGCACCTGCCTGTACGTGCCGCGGGGCGTGACGATCGACGGTCCGCTCACCGCGCGCACGACGCTTCCCTCCGGCGCCTACACCTATCTGCCGCACACCCTCGTGGTCCTCGAGGAGGACGCCTCGGCGACGCTGCTCGAGGAGATCTCCTCGCCGGACGGCGAGGCGGTCTGGTTCGGCGGAACGGCCGAGCTGCAGGTCGGCTACGGGGCCCGGCTGCGCTACGCCAACCTCCAGCGCCTCGGCGACGGGGTGTGGCGGATCGGGGCGCAGCGGGTCGAGGTCGGACAGGACGCCAACGTCACGACATTGAACGCCGAGATCGGCTCCGCCATCAGCAAGGTCGGGATGGACGTCCGCATGACCGGCAAGGGCGGCACCAGCAGGCTGCTGGGACTGCTCGCGGCCGGCGGTGCCCAGAGCATCGATTTCAACAGCTGCCAGGACCTGCTCGGCAGCCACACCACCTCCGACCTGCTCTACCTGTCGGCGCTGTACGACGAGTCGCACGCCTCCTTCTACGGGGTCACCCGGGTTCGGCCCGAGGCGAAGCAGACCAGCTCCTACCAGGAGTGCCGCAACCTGCTTCTGTCGCCCAAGGCGGGCGCCGAGCCGATCCCGGTGCTGGAGATCGAGACCAACGACATCCTGCGCTGCGGACACGGGGCAACCGCCGGGGCCATCGACCCGGTCCAGCGCTTCTACGCACAGAGCCGGGGCATGTCGGCCGATGCCGCCGAGCGGATGATCGTGCGCGGCTTCTTCGAACGGGTCGTGGCCCAGATCGACTCGGAGCCGATCAAGGCCCGCGTCCTGGACGCGCTCGTGCCCCGCATCGGCCGGACCGACGAGGAGGCCGCGGCATGACGACCGGGTTCGCGGCAGGCCTGCGGGCCAGCGATGTGGCGCCGGGCACCGTGGTGACGGTGATGGTCGGCGGCCGCTCGGTGTGCGTCGGCCACACGCTCGACGGGCGCTGGGGGGCGATCGAGGACGTGTGCACGCACGATGGCGGCGACCTGGGAGACGGAGAGCTGGACGGCGATGCCGTCGAGTGCCCACGACATGGTGGCCGCTTCGACCTCTTCAGCGGGCGGGTGCTGGCCCTGCCACCGGTCGTCCCGGTGAAGGCCTACCCTGTCCACCTCGACGGGGACGAGATCGTGGTGGAGCTCTCATGAAGCTCTCGACGCGGGCCGAGTACGGGATCCGGGTGCTGGTCGCGCTGGCGCAGGCCGACGCGGAGCGCCCGACGTCGCTGGCCGGCATCGCCAAGGCCGACAAGCTGCCGCACGCCTACATTGAGCAGCTGGTCGGGGCGCTGCGCCGGGCCGGCCTGGTGACCGCCACGCGCGGCCATTCGGGTGGCTATCGCCTCGCGCGTCCGGCGGAGCAGATCAGCCTGGTCGACGCCGTTCGAGCCCTCGACGGCCCGATCCTGGAGATGCCGTGCGCCGGCCCGAGCGACCTCGAGTCGTGCGATCGGCCGCAGGACTGCAGCGTGCACGAGGTCTTTGAGCGGCTGCACGACTCGCTCAGCGGGATGCTGGGCGGGACGACCCTGGCCGACGTCGCCTCCGGCAACGGCGGCCCGCCCTATCCGCCGGCGGTGCGGCGCCGCGTGGTGGCCGCTCACACGAAGTCGGTGCAGGCATGAACGACGAGCTGGAGATCCGCGACCTCGAGGTCAGCATCGGGCAGAAGAAGATCCTCAAGGGCCTGTCGCTGACGGTGAAGGTCGGCGAGGTCCATGCCCTGATGGGGCCCAACGGCTCGGGCAAGACGAGCCTGGCCTACACCCTGATGGGCCATCCCGACTACCACGTCGACGCCGGCAGCATCACCTGGCGCGGCCAGGACCTGTTGAGCGGCCCGACGCCGCAGGGGATGGCGCCCGACAAGCGGGCGCGCCTCGGGCTGTTCCTGGCCTTCCAGTACCCGAGCGCGATCCCGGGGGTGACGGTGGCCAGCTTCCTGCGCAACATCTACAACGCGGTTCATCATCCGAAGCCGATGGACGAGTCGGGCGAGCAGTCCGTCAAGTACACCGGCATCCCGCTGGCCAAGTTCCGCAAGCTGATGGAGGAGAAGATGGAGCTTCTCCATATGGACCCCGGAGTGGCGGCCCGCTACGTGAACGACGGATTCTCAGGCGGCGAGAAGAAGCGGCTCGAGATGCTCCAGATGGCGATCCTCAACCCGCCGATGGCGATCCTCGACGAGACCGACTCCGGCCTCGACATCGACGCGCTGCGGACCGTGGCCGAGGGGATCAACGCCACGCTCTCGCCCGAGATGGGGGTGCTGATGATCACCCACTACCAGCGCATGCTGAACTACGTGAAGCCGCAGTTCGTGCACGTCCTGCTCGACGGCCGGGTGGTGATGTCCGGCGGCGAGGAGCTCAGCCACAAGCTCGAGGCGAACGGCTACGACTGGGTGCGCGAGCAGGTCGGCCTGCCATCGGGGGTCGGCGACGAGGTCGCCGAGCCGGTGGCGGAGCACGTCTAAGATAGGCCGATGGCTGTCGAGCCGGCGCTGAAGTCACTGACCCCCGGAGGATTCTCCGGGACGGTCCTGCGATCCGATTTCGCGGCCTTCGACCGGCCGACGCGCAATGGCAAGCGGCTCGTCTTCCTGGACGCCGCGGCCAGCTCACCGAAGCCGCGCAGCGTCGTCGAGGCGATGGCGGACGCCTACTCGTACCACTACGCCAATGTGCACCGCGGCATCTATGAGCTGTCCCAGGACGCCACCGGGCGGTTCGAGGCGGCGCGCGGCAAGGTGGCGGCCTTCATCGGCGCGCCGAGCAAGCGCGAGATCGTCTTCGTGCGCAACGCGACCGAGGCGATCAACCTCGTCGCCTTCAGCTGGGGTCGCGCCAACGTCCGCTCCGGCGACCGGGTCGTCACCACCCAGCTGGAGCACCACGCCAACATCGTCCCGTGGCAGCAGCTGACCAGCGAGGTGGGGGCCGCGCTCGACTACGTCGCCATCACCGACGACGGCCGCCTCGACCTCGACGACCTTCGCGCGAAGCTGGCGAAGGGACCGAAGCTCCTCGCCGTGGCGGCGGTCAGCAACGCGCTCGGCACCATCAACCCACTGCCCGAGATCATCGCCATGGCCCACGAGGCGGGCGCCCTAGTGCTGGTGGACGCGGCCCAGGCGGCCCCCCACATGCCGATCGACGTCGCCGCCCTCGACTGCGACTTCCTCGCCCTGTCCGGGCACAAGATGCTCGGCCCGTCGGGGATCGGCGCGCTGTGGGGACGGCGCGAGCTGCTCGACGCGATGCCGCCATTCATGACCGGCGGCAGCATGATCATCAAGGTGACCATGGAAGGGGCCGAGTGGAACGAGGTCCCGTACAAGTTCGAGGCCGGCACGCCGGCGATCGTCGAGGCGATCGGACTGGGGGCCGCCATCGACTACCTGACCAACCTCGGCATGGATGCCGTCCGCGAGCACGAGCGCTATCTCTTCGAGCGCGCCTGGCCCGCGCTCGGCGAGATTCCGGGAGTCCGTCGCCTCGGACCCGATGACGCCGCCATCCACGCCGGCGTGATCAGCTTCGTCCTCGACGGGATCCACCCGCATGACGTGGCCACCGTCTTCGACGGCGAGGGGGTGGCGGTTCGTGCTGGCCACCACTGCGCCCAGCCGGTGATGCTGCGCTACGACATCCCGGCCACCACCCGCGCAAGCTTCTATGTCTACAACGACCTCGACGACGTCGACGCCCTCGCCGACGCGGTGCGCGCCACTCAGATGCTCTTCGCGGGCTGAGCCATGGACAACCTGTACCGCGACTTCATCCTCGAGCACTACCGCAATCCCCACAACAAGGGGATCCTCGACCCGCACGACCTGCACTTCGCCGATTCGAACCCGACCTGCGGCGACGAGATGAGCATGACCCTGCGCCTCGATCCGGGCGGGACCGCCATCGCCGACGTCGCCTTCGACGGCCGTGGCTGCGCGATCAGCCAGGCATCCGCCTCGATCCTGACCGATGGACTGCGCGGGCAGAGCCTCGATCAGGTGCGCGACCTGAACCCGAAGGACCTGCTCGACGAGCTCGGCGTTCCGATCGGCCCGGCCCGGCTGAAGTGCGCGCTGCTCGCCTACAAGGTGCTGCAGGGCGCTGTGCGCGGCGGCGAGGTGGCCTGGCCCGCCGAGGCGGAGGCGGTCGGCTGAGCTTGCGACCCGCGACCGTGTTCCGTGAGGTGAGCGCCGCCGAGGCGCTCGAGCTGGCAGCGACGGGCTGGCGGATCCTCGACGTGCGCGAGCCGGTCGAGTGGAACGAGGGCCACATCCCGGGCGCCACCCTGCTGCCGCTCGCCGACCTGCCGTCGCGCATCGCCGAGGTCGCGCCGGACCGGGACGAACCGCTGCTGGTGCACTGCGCGGTGGGTGCCCGTTCGCTGCGCGCGGCGGGCTGGCTGAACCAGAACGGCTATGCCAACGTCGTCAGCCTGCGGGCGTCGCTGCTCGACTGGCGGCGCCTGGGCGGGGCCTGGGAGGCGCCCGAACAGCTCCTCACGCCCGCCCAGCAGCGTCGCTACAGTCGCCAGGTCCTGATCCCGGAGATCGGACAGGCCGGGCAGCGGAAGCTGCTGGACGCGAAGGTGCTGCTCATCGGCGCAGGTGGCCTCGGCTCGCCGGCCGCGCTCTACCTGGGGGCATCGGGGATCGGCACCATCGGCCTGGTCGACGATGACATCGTCGACGAGAGCAACCTCCAGCGCCAGGTGCTGCACGCATCGGACCGGGTGGGGATGCCGAAGACGGAGAGCGCGCGAATGACCCTCTCGGCGCTCAATCCCGAGACGCACGTGGTCGAGCACCGAGAGCGGCTCGACGCCGACAACGTGGAGCGCCTGATCGCCGACTACGACGTGATCGTCGACGGGACGGACAACTTCGACACCCGCTACCTGCTCAACGACGCCGCGGTCAGGCTCCGCAAGCCGGTCGTCCACGGCTCGATCTACCGCTGGGACGGCCAGGTGACGACCTTCGTCCCGTTCGAGGGGCCGTGCTACCGCTGCATGTACCCGACCCAGCCGCCACCCGAGCTGGCACCCGCCTGCGAGGTCGCGGGCGTGCTGGGGGTGCTGCCGGGGATCGCGGGGCTGCTGCAGGCCAACGAGGTCTTCAAGCTGATCCTGGGCGTCGGCGAGACCCTATCCGGGCGGCTGCTGATGTTTGACGCCATGGGCAGCGAGTTCAGCGAGGTCAAGATCTGGCGCGACCCGGCCTGTCCGGCGTGTGGCGAGGGGACGATCCAGTGAGCACCGTGCGCATCCCGCCCGTCCTGCGCGATACGGTCGGCGGCAGCCGCAGCCTCGCCGCGCAGGGATCGACGGTCGACGAGGTGCTGGCCGACCTCTTCGCCAACCATCCCGCCCTCCGTGAGCGGGTCACCGCCGGGGGCGAGCTGTCGCCCTTCGTGAACGTGTACGTCAACGACCGGGACGTCCGCTACCGCGACGGCCTCGAGACGCCGGTGGGGCCGGACGACACGGTCATCCTGCTGCCCGCCATGGCCGGAGGCGCCCGCTAGCCCGATGGGCGACCTGCTCTCGACCATCGGCAACACGCCGATGGTCGAGCTGCGGCACCTCGCACCGTCGCCGCGCGTCCGGCTCTACGCCAAGCTGGAGGGCGCCAATCCGACCGGATCGGTCAAGGACCGGATCGCGCGCGAGATGCTGGTCGAGGCGAAGGCCTCAGGAGCGCTCCAATCGGGCCAGACGGTCCTGGAGCCGTCGTCGGGGAACACCGGCATCAGCCTGGCCTGGATCGGCCGGCAGCTCGGTCATCCGGTACGGATCGTGATGCCGGACAACACCACGGTCGAGCGCGAGCAGCTGCTGCGCCTGTACGGGGCCGACATCGTCCCGTCTCCTGGGGCCGAGGGCTCGAACGGCGCGATCCGCCTGGCGCAGGAGCTCGCCGCGGACGACCCGTCACTCTTCATGCCGTACCAGTACGGCAATCCGGCCAATCCCCGAGCCCACGAGGAGGGGACCGGGCCCGAGGTCCTGGCGGCCGTGCCGGAGATCGACGTCTTCGTGGCCGGCCTCGGAACGGGCGGGACGCTGACCGGCGCCGGCCGTTTCCTGAAGCGGGAGCGCCCCGGCCTGCGGGTGATCGCGGCTGAGCCACTTCCCGGGGAGCAGGTGCACGGGCTTCGATCGCTCGAGGAGGGGTTCGTTCCACCGGTGCTCGACGCATCGGTCCTCGACGACCGCTACCTGGTCGGCAATCGTGACGCGGTGATCGGGGTGCGACGCCTCCTGCAGGAGGAGGGAATCTTTGCGGGCCTCTCGTCCGGCGCGGCGCTGCACGTGGCGCTGCGGGCCGCCGACGAGATGCAGGAGGGGACGATCGTGGCGCTCCTGGCCGACAGTGGCTGGAAGTATCTCTCCACCGGCATCTACGACCGGAACCTCGATGAGCTGCAGGATGAGCTGGAGCGCTCGCTCCTGTGGTGAACGGCCTCGCCCTGCCTCCGTCGATGGCCGATGCGCTGATGCGCCACGCCCGCGCGGAGCTGCCGAATGAGGCCTGCGGCCTCATCTCCGGGTCGCGGGCCGGGGGTGCTACGACGTTTCATCCAGCACGCAACGTCGAGGCCTCGCCCCTCCGCTACAACGTCCACCCCGAGGACCTGGTGCGCATCATCTTCGCCATCGAGGATGCCGGCGAGGAGCTGCTCGCCATCTTCCACTCGCACACGCGCTCCGCGGCGGTCCCGTCGGCGACCGACCGACGCACGGCGATGTACCCCGATGCGATCTACCTGCTGGCCAGCCTGGCCGATTCCGATGCTCCGCCGGCGCGCGCCCTGCGCGCCTGGCGCATCGACCGCGGGCAGGCGTTCGAGGTGCCGCTGACGATCGGGTAACCTTGTGGCCCGATGGCCATCATCAGCACGGCCGCCACGCGTTTCGCCGATGCCGTCTACGCCGATCGAATTCGGCGGGCCACCTCGGAGGCCGCCGCACGAGGCATCGGGGCGCTGCTCGTCACACCCTCCGCCGACTACGAGTACCTGCTCGGCTATCGCGCCCCGGCGCTGGAGCGGCTGACCTGCCTGATCCTGCCCGTCGACGGGACGCCCACGCTGGTGGTGCCGCGCCTCGAGCTGCCTCTGGCTCGCAGCTCGATCGGGGCGCTCGCGGACGAGCTCGAGCTGATGCCCTGGGACGATACGGACGACCCGTTCCGCCTCGTCAGCGACCGCCTCGTCGGCGCGCTGCGGGTGGGGCTGCAGGATCAGATGTGGTCCCGCTTCGTGCTCAGGCTGCGCGCCCTGCTGGAGCCCGCCGAGCTCGTCGACGCCAGCCCCGCCATCGGCGCCGTCCGACGCATCAAGCAGCCCGAGGAGGTGGACCGGCTGCGCTCGGCCGCCGCCGCGGCGGACGAGGCGATGCTGGCCATCACCCGTGAACACCTGTCGGGGCGCACCGAGGCCGAGGTCAGCCGCCACGTCAGCGAGCTGCTGGTGGCCGCCGGCCACGAGACCGCCGACTTCGCCATCGTCGCCTCTGGCCCGAACGCGGCGAGCCCGCACCACGAGCCGGGGGAGCGGGTCATCGAGGCCGGCGACGTGGTGGTGCTGGACATCGGCGGCACGCGGGCGCGCTACTGCTCCGACACCACTCGCACCGCCGTCGTCGGCGAGCCGGACCCGGACTTCGCCGCCCTGTACGAGGTCCTGCGACTGGCACAGGCGGCGGCCTGCGATGCAGTCGCCCCGGGCGTGCCGGCCTGTGACGTCGATCGGGCCGCGCGGCGGATCATCGGCGAGGCGGGCTACGGTGCCGCCTTCTTCCATCGGACCGGCCACGGCATCGGCATGGAGACGCATGAAGAGCCGTACATCGTGGACAGCAACGGCGAGCCGCTGGTCGCCGGCCACGCCTTCAGCATCGAGCCGGGGATCTACGTCAGCGGTCAGTGGGGCGCGCGGATCGAGGACATCGTGGTCTGCACCGATGCCGGCGGCGAGCGCCTGAACACGACGAGCACGGAGCTGTACCTGGTCGACTAGGCCGTCGATCCCTCGCGGTAGGAGGCCACCAGGGCGGTCAGCACGCCATCGATCGCGGCGGTCGCCTCCCGGTAGGCGGTGGTCAGGTCGGTGAGCTCCGCCGCCCGGCGACGCAAGTGCGCCGCGATCGCCTCCAGCACCGGCGACCGATAGAAGAGGAATGCCTCGACCGCCTCGGCCAGGGAGAGGCCCGCCCGGGACGCCTCGGCCCCGTATAGCGCCCCCATCTTCTCTGCCTCGCCCAGCAGGAGGGTGCGTTCCGCCCGCTTCCCCGCGGCCACGTATTCGAGCACCAGGTTGAAGGTGCGCTGCCCCCAGCGTCGGAAGTCGGCGCGCTGGTCCGCCGTCAGCCGCGCCTGCCAGGGCGGTGCGCCGCCACTGCGAGCCATGCGGCGGTGCACCTCACCCGAGATGGTGCCGGCTGAGCCGGTGAGCCGGTCCACGCCGTATCGGTGCCTGCGTGGCGCATTCATCATCGCCTCGAGCGACGAGCGCAAGAACCGCCGATGCCCGCCGGGCGTCACGAAGCTCTCCACCCGACCCGAGTCCGCCCAGCGTCGCAGCGTGTCCGGAGCCACCCCGACCAGGCGGCTGGCGGCCCCGAGCGCCAGCCAGGGATCGTCGGCGCTGGGCACCGTCACGCTCCGCGCAGCTCGGCGGGAGAGACGGCTCCCAGGTCCTGCCAGAGGCGGACCAGGGCCTCCATCCCGCCGCGGTAGTTGGCGAGCGGCATCCACTCGTTGGGGGCGTGGAAGTTCCCGTTCGGCGATGCGAAGCCGACCATGATGCTGGGCAGGCCGAGCTCGCGTTCCATCGCGGCCACCACGGGGATTGAGCCGCCGGTGCGGTGGAAGATCGGGGCCTTCCCGAAGCTCTCTTCCAGCGTCCGCGCCGCGATCACGAGCGCCGGATGGTCGAGTGGCGTCATCGCCGGCTGCCCGCCCTGGATCGCATTGACCTCGACCCGGACCGTCGACGGGGCGATCCGTTGCAAGTGGTCGATCATCATCCGCTCGATCTCGCGATGGTCCTGATCCGGCACCAGACGGCAGCTGATCTTGGCGCCGGCGAAGGCCGGGATGATCGTCTTCGACCCCTCGCCGGAGTACCCGCCCCACAGTCCGTTGACGTCGAAGGTGGGGCGAGCGGAGAGGCGCTCGAGGAGGGTGTAGCCGGCCTCGCCGTCCATCGGTCCGGAGACCTTGATCCGATCGGCCCAGTCCGCCTCGTCGAAGGGAACCGCGGCGTACGCCGCGTGCTCCTCATCGGTCATCTCGCGCACCCTGTCGTAGAAGCCGGGGATGGTGACGCGCCCGTGCCCGTCCGTCAGCGAGGCGAGCATCTGGACCAGCACCGTCGCGGGGTTGTCGACCCCGCCGCCGAACTGCCCCGAGTGGATGTCCTGGAACGGCCCGAACACCTTCACGTCCCAATAGGCGATGCCCCGCAGGCCGTAGGTGATTGCCGGCGTCCCCTCGTCGTCCTGCATGTCCGAGTCGGAGACGATGCACACGTCGCCGGAGAGCAGCTCCGGATGCGTCTTGACGAAGGTCTCCGACGGCTCGGCCTCGTGCTCCTCGTCCCCCTCGAAGAAGAAGCGCAGGTTGACCGGGAGGCTGCCGACCCCCTGCAGCCACGCCTCGGCGGCCTTGAGGTGCATGAAGAGCTGGCCCTTGTCGTCGCCGGAGCCGCGCGCGTAGACGATGTCGTCCTCGTAGCGCGGCTCGAACGGTGGCCGCACCCACTCGTCGAGCGGGTCGACCGGCTGGACGTCGTAGTGGCAGTAGACGACCACGGTCGGGGCATCGGGGCCCGCGTGCAGCCAGTCGGCGGTCACGATCGGGTGGCTGCTCGTGTCGGTGAGGTTGGCGTGCTCGGCACCGATCCGGGTCAGCTCATCCGCGATCCACTGCGCCGCGCGGCGCACGTCGCCGCGACGCTCGGGGTCCGCGCTGATGGAGGGGATGCGCAGGAACTCATCGAGACCCTTGAGGTGCTCGTCGGCGTGGTCCCGCAGGTAGGCGAGGGCGGTGTCGAGGTCGGTCATCAGCCGATCCTAGCCGAAGAGCCCAGTCGCGAAACCGGCGGCGAGGGCGAGCGCGATGGCCGGCAGGAAGGCGCCGATCCGCAGGGAGCGCGGCCAGCCGGGGCCGCCGAACAGCGCGTAGGCCGGGATCACGACCGGAAAGAGGAGGATCCCGAGCGACCAGGCCACGCGCTGTCGAAGCGTGAGGTCGGTGCGGTCCTGCACGTCGAGCCAGTACGCCGCGATGGTGATGAAGCCGCCCACCATGCAGACGGTGAAGACGGCCCAGATGAGCGGGAGCATCCCCGGATCGTAGCCGGACAGTCACGAACGGGTCAGGAAGGCAGCTGCCGTGTCCGGGGCCGGCCGTGCAGTCATGCAGCACGAGCGCACGAGCAGCCACGACGAGCGTGGATCTGATCGCGAGCACCGCCGCTACTCGCCCAGCTCGGCCCTCCTCCGCTCGAGGTCCGCCGGGCCGGTCAGCAGGTCGCCCAGGAAGCGCAGCGGCCGGCGAGTCGGGAGGCGTGGCTCACGCGCGGGAAGGAGCGCACGCATCGCGGCACGAACCTCCTCGTCCAACGCTGCGCGTCCCTCGCGACCGCGCGCCTCGGCGGTCGCGATCGGCTCGCCATAGCGGAAGACCACCCGCTTGCGGAACCAGAGGAACGTGCTGCCGACGATGACACACGGAACGATCGGCACACCGCTGGCCGCGGCAAAGGCCACCGCGCCCTCCTCGAATGGCAGCAGCTCGGTCTCCCGGAAGCCGACGGTCCCCTCGGCGAAGATGCCCAGCACCCCACCGGACGCGAAGACGCGCCGCACAGCCCGAACAGCCGAGGTCAGCGTCGTCTTCTCCGGGTTGTACGGGATCATGCCGCCGTAGATGGCCATCACCCGGTTGCGGAAACCGCGTGAGAAATCGGCCTCCTTCGGCCCGAACCAGGTGACGCGCGGGGTCTCCGGGATCGCCGCCAGGGCCAGCATCGGGTCCCAGCCGTTGTGATGGTTCAGGACCAGGCAGAAGGGAGCGTCCGGCCAGTGCTCACGCCCCTCCACTCGGATGTCGAAGAGGAGGCGGACGACGAGCACATCGAGCCAGCGCATGACCCGATAGCGCCTCGTGACCTCGACGCTCAGCTCCCGCGGCCCGGTGCGCCGGGCGCGCTCGACCGCGTCCATCACGCGGCGGCGATCGCGTCCGGCTCGGCGAAGACGATGACGGCCTCGCGCCGCGTCGGATCGACGCGCAGGAGCGCCACCGCCGATCCCACCAGGAAGAGCGCGGCGACGGCCATCGCGGCACGCGGTCCGCTTGCGAAGTCCAGCTCACCGACGCGGTCCAGCACCGTCCCGGCCACGACAAGGAAGACCGGCCCGGCGGCGGCCGTCCCGGCGTTCAGGATCCCCATGTAGCGGCCCGTCGTCTCCTTGGGGATGACATCGGTCATGAGCGCCCAGTCGACCGAGAGGAAGACCCCCACCCCGATGCCGAACGGCACGAAGGCGGCGATCGCCAGCCACGGGGACGGTGCGACCGTCACCAGCAGCATCCCGGTTGCTCCGATCGCGCAGGCGGCCCAGATCATCGGTCGGCGTCCGAATCGATCGGAGAGGCGCGCGCCGGGGAAGGCGGCCGCGGCCGTGGAGATCCCGACCACCAGTGTGCCAAGGAACACGAGTGATCCAGCCTCCTCCTCAGGCAGGCCATGGGTGCGCTGGAAGTAATAGAGCGCCAGGGTGGTGGCGTTCACGGCTCCCAGGAAGAGGAGGCGCACCAGCAGCAGCCACAGCACGTTCGACTCCTTCAGGATGTCCGTGCCCCAGGCCGAGCCGGCGACCTTCAGCCACGAACCGGGCCGTGGAGGCGCTCCGGATCCCTCGCGGACGGAGGTCACCAGCACGATCGCGGTGGCCAGCTCGATCAGGCCCAGCCCGATGGTGGCGAGCACGAGACTGCCGCCCAGCCCGAGCGTCGCAACGCCGACCCCGGCGATCTGGCCCATGACGATCATCACGCCCATCAGGCCGCTCGCCGTCGCCACCTGCCTGGCCGGCACGAGGTCCGGCACGTAGCCCTGGAAGGGGCCCTGCGCGAAGTTCGAGCTGAACTGGAGCAGCACCAGGAAGACGAGGATCATCAGGTAGGTCTGCGACAGCGCCAGGCCGATCAGGAACACCACGTCGAGCGACGCGCCGATGACGATGTACGGCTTCCGGCGCCCCCAGCGCGTGACGGTGTAGTCGCTGATCATCCCGACCGTCGGCTGGACCACGATCGCCATCAGGACCGCCACGCCGTTGATGACCGCCAGCAGGAACCCGGCGTTCGCCTTGTCGATGTCCTCGACGCGCGACGGCAGGATGATGTTGTTCAGCCCGCCCCAGATGGTGAGGATGCCGAACCAGTAGATCGACAGCTTCAGCAGGTGGGAGAAGGGGAGGAGCGGTCGCTCGGAGGCGAGACCGGGGCTCGGGGCCGCGTGGCTCATCGGGTACCTCGTAAGTGGCCGCACCATACGCTGAGTGCAGGCCCGTGACCAGACTTTCCCACCTCGTCACTGCGGTCGGACTACGGCGTGCGGGGTATCATCCGCCGCGTGATCGACCCGATCGCCCTGCAGCTGGGCCCCATCTCCATCCACTGGTACGGGATCATCATGGCCACCGCCATCCTGGCCGCCGCATGGCTCGGGACGGCCGAGACGCGGCGCAGGGGGGAGAACCCCGAGATCGCATGGTCGATGCTGCTGTGGGCGATCGTCGGCGGCGTGGCCGGTGCCCGCCTCTACCACGTCATCCACCAATGGGACTTCTATTCGGCGAACATCTCCCTGATCCCGCAGGTCTGGAACGGTGGCCTGGGCATCCCCGGCGCGGTCGCCGGCGGCGCGGCGGCGGTCTGGCTCTACACGCGGCTGCATGGCCTGCCGACAGGACGCTGGTTCGACATCTTCGTCATGGCGCTTCCCCTCGGCCAGGCGATCGGGCGCCTCGGCAACTTCGTCAACCAGGAGCTGTACGGCCGGCCGACGACGTTGCCGTGGGGGATCCCCATCTCCGCGCCGCACCGCGTCGCCGAGTGGACGAACCTCAACCTCTACCCCGAGGCGAGCACTCGCTTCCATCCGCTCTTCGCGTACGAGGCGATCGCCAGCCTGCTGACCCTGGCGGCGATGATCTGGATCAGCCGCCGCTTCGCGACTCGCCTGTACGACGGCGACATGCTCCTCATCTACATCATGTTCTATGGCGTGGTGCGCTCCTATCTCGAGACCTTCCGCGTGGAGAACTGGCTGATCGCGGGCATCCCGACCGCCACCTGGCTGGGGCTGGGCGGCCTGGTCCTGGCGGGAGGGTTCCTGTACCTGCGCCACGCACGCGGCTGGGGTACGCCCGGCGCCTGGATCGCTCAGGCCGAAGCCCAGAAGCACGCAGCGCAGCAGGGCGAGCCATCCCCGGAGGTCCAGCCTGGCTGACCGGCGGGGCATCCTGCCCGACGTGACCGCCGCCATCGGCGGCACGCCGCTGGTTGCGCTCGATCGCGTTGCGGCCGGACTGGGGCCGAAGGTGGTGGCCAAGCTCGAGCAGATGAACCCGGGCGGATCGGTGAAGGACCGCATCGCCGTCCCGATGATCGAGGCGGCCGAGCGCGCCGGGCAGCTGAAGCCCGGCGGCGTCATCGTCGAGCCGACCAGCGGCAACACCGGCGTGGGGCTTGCCATGGCGGCCGCGGCGAAGGGCTATCGGTGCATCTTCGTGATGGCCGACAAGCAGTCCGAGGAGAAGCGCGCGCTGCTGCGGGCGTATGGCGCGGAGGTGGTGATCTGCCCCACCGACGTGCCTCCGGACGACGAGCGCAGCTACTACCGGGTCAGCGACCGGATGGCGCGCGAGATTCCCGGCGCCTGGAAGCCCGATCAGTACACGAATCCGGCCAACCCCCAGGCGCATTACGCCTCCACCGGCCCGGAGATCTGGGAGGCGACCGAGGGGCGCATCACCCACTTCGTGGCCGGGGTGGGAACGGGCGGCACGATCAGCGGGGCCGGGCGCTATCTGCATGAGCAGAACCCGGCGGTCGTCGTGGTGGGCGCCGATCCGGAGGGGAGCGTCTTCTCGGGCGGCTCGGCACAGGCCTACCTGACCGAGGGCGTCGGCGAGGACTTCTGGCCGGCGACCTATGACACTGAGGTCTGTGACCTGATCGTGCAGGTCTCCGACCGCGACGCATTCCTGACCGCCCGCCAGGCCACACGGACGGAGGGTATTCTAGTCGGGGAGTCGGGGGGGACCGCGTTGTGGGCCGCACTCCAGGTGGCTCGCACCGTGGACGATTCGGACGCGCTCCTCGCGGTCCTGCTCCCCGACAGCGGTCGCAATTACATCGCGAAGCTGTACAACGACGACTGGCTGCGCGAGGCGGGGCTTCTCGGGGCCGATGAGCAGGTCGCCGACTACGACTGGCGCGCGACCGAGGCGACGCTGGTCGTGCGCCGGTAGGCGCAGTACCCTTGAGGCTCACGCAGGACGGAGTTTCAGCTCGATGACCAGCATCGTCCAACCGCCGGCCGCTGAGGCAGGTGAGCGGCCGGCGACCGAGCGCGTCAACCACTGGATCAGCGGCCGGCGGCTCGCCGGCTCGTCAGGGCGGAGCGGGCCGGTCTACAACCCCGCCACCGGCGAGCTGGCGCGGGAGGTCGACTTCGCGTCGGTCGAGGAGGTCGACGCGGCGGTCGCGGCCGCCAAGGCGGCGTTTCCCGCCTGGCGCGCCACCAGCCTCAGCCGACGCACCGAGATCCTGTACCGCATCCGCAACCTCGTCGAGGAGCATCGTGCCGAGATCGCGGCCCACCTGACGCGCGAGCACGGCAAGGTGCCGAGCGACGCCCTGGGCGAGGTCGCCCGCGGCCTGGAGAACCTCGAGTTCGCGACCGGCATCCCGCACCTGCTCAAGGGTGGCTTCAGCGAGCAGGTCAGCACCGGCATCGACGTCTACCAGATCCGCCAGCCGCTCGGCGTGGCGGCCGGCATTACGCCCTTCAACTTCCCGGCCATGGTGCCGATGTGGATGTTCGGCAACGCCATCGCCTGCGGCAACACCTTCGTGCTGAAGCCATCCGAGAAGGACCCCTCGGCATCGGTCTATCTCGGCGAGCTGCTGAAGGAGGCGGGGGTGCCGGACGGGGTGTTCAACGTGGTCCAGGGCGACCGGGTCGCGGTCGATCGGATCCTGGAGCACCCCGACATCGCCGCCGTCTCGTTCGTGGGCTCCACGCCGGTGGCGCGGCACATCTACGAGACCGGCACCAGAAACGGGAAGCGGGTCCAGGCGCTGGGCGGCGCCAAGAACCACATGGTGGTCCTGCCCGACGCCGACATCGAGATGGCCGCCGACGCCGCCGTCTCCGCCGCGTACGGCTCCGCCGGCGAGCGCTGCATGGCGATCAGCGTGGTCGTTGCGGTCGGCGACGTGGCCGACCCGCTCGTCAACGCGATCGAGCAGCGCCTGCCCAGGATCAAGGTCGGCCCCGGGAGCGACGCCGCGTCGGAGATGGGGCCGCTCATCACCCGCGAGCACCGTGACAAGGTCGCCTCGTACCTCGACAGCGGCCCCGCCCAGGGGGCCACCCTGCGGGTCGACGGCCGGCAGCATCTCCTCTACCAGGAGGGGAAGGGCTTCTTCCTGGGGGTCTCGCTGCTCGACAACGTGACGCCGGAGATGGAGTGCTATCGCAACGAGATCTTCGGCCCGGTGCTCGAGGTCGTGCGCGTCCCGACCTATACCGATGCGATGCAGGTGATCGAGGACAACCCGTACGCCAACGGGACCGCCATCTACACCCGCGACGGCGGGGCGGCGCGCCAGTTCCAGTTCGATGTGAACGTCGGGATGGTCGGCATCAACGTGCCGATCCCGGTGCCGGTCGCCTACTACTCATTCGGCGGCTGGAAGGCGTCGCTGTTCGGCGATCTCCACATGTATGGTCCGGAGGGGGTGCAGTTCTACACCCGGGCCAAGGTAGTCACGTCCCGCTGGCCCGATCCGGCGACGAGCAAGGTCGACCTGGGCTTCCCCCGCACGCGCTGACCAGCTGAATGACCGACAAGTTCGAGACGCTGGCCGTCCACGCCGGCGCGGAGCCCGACGAGATCAGCGGCGGCGTCTCGCCGTCGATCCAGATGAGCACCACCTTCCGGCAGGACGCGGTCGGGAAGCCACGCCGAGGCTACGAATACGGCCGCAGCGGCAACCCGACCCGCCAGGCGCTCGAGGCGGCGATCGCCGAGCTGGAGGGCGGCACGCACGGGCTGGCCTATGCGTCCGGGCTGGCGGCGACTCAGAACGTGCTGTACCTGCTCGAGCCGGGCGATCGGCTGATCCTGTCGGACGATGCGTACGGCGGCACCTGGCGCCTGGCCTCGAAGGTCTGGGCCCGCTACGGCGTGCAGACCGACTGCGTCGATCTCAGCGATCTCGATGCCCTCGCCAGCGCCCTGAGCGTCACGCCGACACCGCGCATGGTCTGGCTCGAGACGCCCACCAACCCGCTGCTGAAGGTGGTCGACATCGCCGCGATCGCGCGGGTGGCGGCCGTCTCCGGCGCACTCACGGTGGTGGACAACACGTTCGCCACGCCATTCCTGCAGCGCCCGCTGGAGCTCGGCGCCGACATCGTCATGCACTCGGCAACGAAGTACCTGTCCGGGCACTCGGACGTGATCAGCGGGCTGCTCGCCACCCGCCGGGATGACCTCGAGGAGAAGCTGCGCTTCCACCAGAACGCGGCTGGCGCGGTCCCCTCGCCGTTCGATTGCTGGCTGGTGATGCGCGGCATGCGGACGGTGGCGATCCGCATGGAACGAGCCTCGGCCAACGCCGCCGCCATCGCCGAATGGCTCGTCGGGCGGAGCGGGGTCTCGAAGGTGTACTACCCCGGTCTGCCCGATCATCCGCAGCGTGCGCTCGCCGAGCGCCAGATGCGCCTCCCGGGGGCGATGCTCAGCTTCGAGCTCGCCGCCGGCGAGCCCGCCGCCCGCCGCCTGGTCGAGGCGACCCGCCTCTTCACCCTGGCGGAGTCGCTCGGCGCGGTCGAGTCGCTGATCGAGCTCCCCGCCGCCATGACCCATCTCTCGGCCGCCGGCTCGCCGCTCGAGGTGCCGGCCGGCCTGGTCCGCCTCTCGGTCGGGATCGAGGCGGTGGAGGACCTGATCGCCGATCTGGAAGCGGCGCTGCAGGCGTCCGCCGGGTGACGATGCCCGACGACGTCCCGCCCCAGCTCCCCGAGGACGGGCCGACCCAGCTGGTCGAGGGAAGCGACGGCGAGCTGGTCGAGCGACTCTCGGGCGGCACGGCCACGCTGCTGCTGGCATGGCTCATCGGAGTGGGGGCGGGGAGCGCGCTGCTGGCGGCCTGGCTCCTCGCCGCGCTGGTGCTCCGCGTCCGCCTGGGGACCGAGCACCTCTTCGGCGCCCCGGGCCTCTACGTCTCGTTGTACGGCGCGACCGGCCCCACCGTCCTGTGGCTGACGGGTCGCGCTCAGAGTCGATCGCTGGGCTGGTTCATGATCACGGCCGCCAAGATCGGGCTGGTGATGGCGGCCATCCTGATCGGTGGGCTGCTGCTGGTGGTGATGGTGATGGGGGCGTCGCTGGGGGCCGGGGCGCTCGTGGTGAGCATCGCGGTGTTCGGCTTCACGCTCGCCGCATCGGTTCTGTGGGCGCTGGCCACCTGGTCGGCCGACCGCTACATCGCCAACGCCCGGATCGTCTCGGAGGGCGATCAGACCTCGTAGCTGCGCAGCGGCTCGGCGATCTCGACCGAGCCGTCGTATTCCGCGCGTGCCTCGGCCAGGGCCCACTCGCCGCCGTCGGCGATCGGGATGTGGGTCAGCAGCAGCTTCCTGGCTCCGGCGTCTCGCGCGGTGGCGGCCGCCTCACCGGGGAGGAGATGGCCGCGGCTCTGCGGCTCGGGATCGTCTTCCTTGAGGGATTTCAGCGCGGCCTCGCACAGGAACAGGTCGGCGCCGTCCGCCAGCCGCGGCAGTGCCTCGCACGGACCCGAGTCGGCCGAGTAGGTGAGGATCCGGTCGGGATCCTCATCGGCCCCGCTGGCGGTGATGCGGAAGCCCCAGGTGCGCACGTAGTGCTGGGTCTCCTCAGGCTCCAGGCGCAGCTTGCCGACCTCGATCGGTCGCTTCCCGTCGTGCTCGACGAAGATGAAGCTCTTGTCGAAGAAGTTGGCGTAGCCCGCCCCCAGCGCCATCTCGGCCAGTTGTCCGGTCGAGCCCGGCGGCACGATCACGGTCAGTCGGTGCTTGGCGACGTCGATCCACGGGTAGCTGTAGCGGAGCGTGATCAGGTCGAGGCAGTGATCGGTGTGCATGTGGCTGATGACCACCGCGTCGAGCTCGTCGGGGGTGTTGCGACGCAGGAGCTGTGCCACCACGCCAGGACCGACGTCCATCAGGATGCGTGAGCCGCCACCCTCGACCAGGTAGCCGGCGCACGCCTCGCCCGGGTTCGGCCGCGCGGGGCTGCGCCCCAGGACTGTCAACCGCATCTTGTGAACCTCAGCGCTGTTCGAGGGCGACGTAGTCGCGCGCGGACGCGCCGACGTACACCTGGCGGGGGCGGCCGACCTTGGTGGCCGGGTCCGCGATCATCTCACGCCAGTGTGCGATCCATCCGGGCATTCGGCCGATGGCGAACATGGCTGTGAACATCGTGTTCGGGAAGCCGATCGCCCGGTAGATGAGCCCGGAGTAGAAGTCGACGTTCGGGTACAGCTTTCGCTCGATGAAGTACTCGTCCTGGCGCGCCACCTCGGCCAGGCGCTGTGCGATCTCGAAGAGCGGGTCGTCGCGGCCCAGCGCATGCAGGACACGATCGGCGGCGGCCTTGATGATCTTGGCTCGGGGGTCGAAGTTGTGGTAGACGGGGTGCCCGAAGCCCATCAGCTTGAACCCGTCCTTCTTGTCCTTGGCCTTGGCCACGTACTTGGCCACGTCGCCGCCGTCCGCGGCGATCTGGTCGAGCATCTCGATCGCCGCCTGGTTGGCGCCACCGTGGAGCGGACCCCACAGGGCGTCCAGCCCGGCGCTGATCGAGGCGAACAGGTTGGCGTGGCTGGACCCGACCATGCGGACCGTCGAGGTGGAGCAGTTCTGCTCGTGATCGGCGTGCAGCACCAGGAGCAGGTCGAGCGCCTCCGCCACCACCGGATCGACGTCATACGGCTCGGCCGGGACGCTGAACATCATGTTCAGGAAGTTCGCGGCGTAGGCCAGCTCGTTGCGGGGATAGACATAGGGCTGGCCGATGCTCTTCTTGTAGGCCCAGGCCGCGATCGTCGGCATCTTGGCCAGGAGCCGATGGGTGCTGATCTCGACGTGGTCCGGGTTGAACGGATCGTGGCTGTCCTGGTAGAAGGTCGAGAGCGCCGATGCCCCCGCCGACAGGACCGCCATCGGGTGCGCGTTCTTCGGGAAGCTGTCGAAGAAGCGGCGCATCTCCTCGTGGATGAGGGAGTGGCGGGTGATGCTGTCGACGAAGGTGTCCAATTGGGCCTTGGTCGGAAGCTCGCCGTAGATGAGGAGGTAGCCGACCTCCAGGAAGGTGCTCTTCTCGGCCAGCTGCTCGATCGGGTAGCCCCGGTAGCGGAGGATCCCCGCGTCGCCGTCGAGATAGGTGATGGCGCTGGCGCACGACCCGGTGTTGCGGTACCCGTTGTCGAGGGTGACCATCCCGCTCTCGTCACGAAGCCGGCTGATGTCGATGCCGTCATCGCCCTGCGTGCCGTGGACCACCCGCATCTCGGTCGAACGCCCGGCCGCGGTGATGGTGGCGGTCTCCGCGTCCGTCGACGTCTCCTGTGTCATCCGATCAGCTCCATCACTGCCTCACGCTCCTCGAGCAGCTCGGCCAGCGTTGCATCGACCTTGGCCTGCGCCCACGCATTGTGGACGATTCCCTGCTCGATCTCGATCGTCCCCGGTGCCGTGGCACGCAACGGGTAGCCGAAGATGATGCCCTCCGGAACGCCGTAACCGCCCTCAGCCGGTGCCGGGGTCGCGGCGCTGAAGATCTCGCCGCTCGGCTGGCTGATGTTGCGGACCGTGTCGACGACGGCGTTGGCGGCGCTGGCGGCGCTCGACTGGCCCCGCGCGGCGATGATCGCAGCGCCGCGCTGCTGGACGGTGGCGATGAACTCCCCCTGCAGCCAGGCCTCGTCGCCGATCACGTCGGCGGCCGCCTGGCCGCCGATCCGCGCGTGGTAGAAGTCGGGGAACTGGGTCGACGAGTGGTTGCCCCAGATCGCCAAGTCGGTGACGGTCTCGACTGGAACAGCGGCTCGCGCCGCCAGCTGCGTACGGCCGCGATTCTCGTCGAGCATCGTCATCGCGAACCAGCGGTCGGCCGGGATCTGCGGTGCGTTGGCCGCGGCGATCAGGCAGTTGGTGTTGCACGGGTTGCCGACCACCAGCGTCCGAACGTCCGGAGCCGCGTTGACTGAGATCGCCTTCCCCTGCTCCGAGAAGATGCCGCCGTTGATGGTGAGCAGGTCCTTGCGCTCCATCCCCGCCTTGCGCGGCACGGCTCCCACCAGCAGCGCCCAGTTGACCCCGGCGAAGGCCTCGTCGGCACTCGAGGTGCGCACCGTGCGGTGCAGCAGCGGGAAGGCGCAGTCCTCCAGCTCCATCACCACCCCCTCCAACGCCGGCAACGCAGCCTCCAGCTCGAGCAGGTGGAGGTCGACGGTGGTGCGCGGCCCGAACATCTGGCCGGAGGCGATGCGGAAGAGGAGGGCATAGCCAATCTGTCCGGCGGCGCCGGTGACCGCCACCTTCACGTGTGAGTCGGGCATCACGATCGAGTCTAGCGCAGCACGCCGTGCGGTCCGGGATCAGGTCGCGGAGATGAAGGCGCGGACCTCGGTTGCCAGCTCGTCGCGCACCCGGCGAAACTCCGCCCGCCGCTCGGCCTCCGACCCGGTGGCCGCCGAGGGGTCGTCGAACGACCAGCGCAGCACCTTCTTTGCGCCCGGGACGTAGGGGCAGGCTTCGCAGGCCTCTTCGCAGACCGGGATCAGGAAGTCCCACGGCTGGCCCATGAACTGCTCGATCGTCTTCGAGGCATGGCTGCTGATGTCGATCCCCAGCTCACCCATCACCTCGATCGCCTCGGGCCGCACGCCTCTCGCCTCCGTCCCGCCGCTGGCCACCTCGAAGCGGTCGCCGGCCCAGGCGCGCAGCATCCCCTCCGCCATCTGCGAGCGAGCCGAGTTGTGGACGCATACGAACAGGACGCGGCGCTTCGTCATGGCGACAGCCTAGCGACCCGATTGGGGACGAGCCGTGGACAAGTCTTCAAGGATCCTTGAAGTTCGGGGATAAGTGGGATTGCCATGCCGGTGCGGCGAGCCTATTCTCTGGTTGTCCCGAAGGGGCAGCCAAGGGCACCCGAGATTGCATCAACGGACCGGCGGCGGTTCCTTCGGGACATTTCGTTGCCCGGATTCCGGCCCTATGGCTCGCCGGCGAGGTTCTTCTGCAGGCGGCGCACCACTTCGGCGGTCTCGTCTGCGGGATCGTGGCCAGGCTCCGACGACGGCCCCGCGAAGGTCCCGAACTGACGATCCCCGGCATCTCCCAGGCCCGGCACGATGTAGCCCCGTTCGTTGAGCGCCCGATCCACCGCGGCCACGTGGATGTCGACGTCCGGATGCGCGCCAGAGAGCGTGGCCACCCCCTCCGGCGCGGCGATCAGCGAGACCTGCTTGATGCGGGCCGCGCCCCAGTGCTTGAGGATGTCGACGGTGGCCGACGACGAGCCGCCGGTCGCCAGCATCGGGTCGAGGATCAGGCAGACCTGCACCGTGGCCGCATCCGGGAGCTTGTTGTAGTACTCGACCGGCTTCAGGCTGCGCTCATCGCGGTACAGGCCGATATGCCACACCTCGGCGCTCGGCATCAGCTCGAGCATCGCGTCCACCATCCCGAGGCCGGCGCGCAGGACGGGGACCAGGCCCACCTTCGGCTCGAGCTCAGCTCCCGCCGTCGGCTCGAGGGGCGTCTCGACGGTGATCGGCTGGGTGGTCAGATCGGCCATCGCCTCGTAACCGAGCAGCCAGGAGAGCTCGCGGACCAGCTCGCGGAACTTCTTCGGCTCCGTGGAGCGGTCCCGCAGCAGGGCGAGCTTGTGCGCGACGAGCGGGTGCTGTGAGACGTGGAGGTTCGGGAGGCGGGTGGCGTCCATCGCGCGAATTCTAGGGGGCGCCCAGATTGCCTACTACCTCGATTTCCCTTTGGCTGCTAGGCTATCGGTCCTTACGCCGCTTCGTCGCGCCTGTGCCGGCACCTTCATGCCACGCGACGCAGAGGAAGGAGCCACCTGTGGTCTTCGGAACCAAGCGAGACACCAAGGCCGACTCCGGCCTCCGCGAGGACGTCGTCGGCAACCTGTATCCCGATAGCTTTCCTGATGAGGCAGAGATGACGCCGCCCAACCCGATGGAGTTCCGCCGCCCAGATCCGGGCAACGAGAGCGTCATCGATCCGCACGCCCGTTTCAACGGCAAGTACGTCTCCGACCGCGACCTGCGGATCGAGGGCGAGGCGAGCGGTGAGATCGAGTGCTCCGGCACCCTGATCATCAGCCCGCAGGCCAAGGTCCGCAGCGCGATCACCGCTGCGAACGTGATCATCAACGGTGATTACGAGGGGGACGTCGACTGCGGCGGCCGCTTCGAGATCGGCTCAACCGGCCGGGTCAAGGGCAAGGTCAAGGCCCAGGTCCTGGTCGTGAAGGAAGGCGCTCACTTCGAGGGCGGCGTGATCATGACGCCCGAGGGCAGAGCATCGTCCAACGCGCCCACGCCGGCATCCGCCTCCGCCCCCGCCAAGGGCGGTTCGAGCGCCGCGGCCGCGTCGGCGCCCGCGGCGAGCGGCAGCCAGGGGAGCAGCATCTTCAACAAGGGAGGCGAGGCTCCGGCCGCGCCCGACCGGGCAGCCACCAGCACCGGCTCGGCCGGCAACTCCTGACCCGATAGGTCACGCGCCGGGGTGGCCCGCCTCCTGGTCGAGGTCACTCGCGGCGACCGGGTCGAGTCGCGCCATCGCGGCTCCATCGCGGCGGTCACGTCAACGGGCGACCTGACCTGGTCGTTCGGCGACGCGGACGAGTTCGCCTTCATCCGGTCCGCGGCGAAACCGTTCCAGCTGGCTCCCTTTGTCGCGTCGGGGCGCTTCGACGCCTATGACTTCCCGAACCCGACCGAGTCGCTGGCTGTCATGGCGGCCTCCCACTCCGGCGAGGACCGCCACGTGCGCACCGTGCAGGCGGTCCTGCGGGCCGGCGGCCTGACCCGCGAGGTCCTCGCCTGCGGTGTCCACACCCCGTACGACCGGGAGACCGCGCAGCGCCTGATCCGCGACGGGGAGCCACTC
>DASYRA010000043.1:0-9750 GCA_036004845.1 Candidatus Limnocylindria bacterium | reverse complement strand
CCGGCGGGGCGCGCCGATCAGCCTCGCGGTAGGCGTCGACCGCTTCCTCAAGGTGGCCGTCGCGCACCTCCTGCTCGGCCACCGAGCGCCAGCCGAGCCAGGCCGTGGACCCACCCCGCGCGGCCGCCTGGCGCCACGCGTCGAGCGCCCCGGCCTCGTCGTCGAGTCGGTAGCGTGCGGTCCCGATCGCGAGCCAGGCAGCGCCGCCGAGCTCTGGGTCCGGGTGCCCCGTCAGGGGAGCGAGGATCTGCACCGCCGCGTCGAGGTCGCCTGCGTCGAGGAGGCGCTGCCCCTCGGCGAGGCGGAGCTGCGGTTCATCGGTCATGCGACCGGCATTATCACCGGAAACGAAACGACCGCCGAGAGATTGGCACCTCGACGGTCGTCACGCGCCCCCTTGGCGGGAACGGGCCGTCCCGGCGTCAGCCGGGACCGGCATCTATTGGCGCGGGCTACTTCGCGCGGCGGAGGAAGTCCAGCACGTCGTCGTAGCGGAAGCGTCGGTCGCCGCGCTTGCAGACCCGATAGAACGGAATCTCGCCGCGATCGCCGAGCCGCTTCACCGTGTTGACGTGCAGGTGCAGCAGATCGGCGACCTCGGTCGCCGTGAGCAGCTTCCCTACCTCGTTGCTGATCATCGAAAATCGTTTCCCAGTGCTGTTGAAGCACGCGTGGACCGTTTGGGTGCGGATCGCGCGGCTTCTGGCCGGATAGTAAGGTTGGGGTGGGTTGGGGAGCCCCGGTACTTTCGACCCGCCGACAGGGGTACTTCCGCGAATGCCCGTCTACGAGCGACACGTTTTCGTCTGCACCCGAGGAGAGTGGTGCCCATCGGTCGACGGCGATGGCCTGGGCGTCCACGCTGCGCTCAAGTCGGCCGTGCGCGCCACCGATCTCGCGGGGCGGGTGCGCATCAACCACGCGGGCTGCTTCAGCCAGTGCGGCAACGGGCCGATGATGGTCGTCTACCCGGACGGCGTCTGGTACGCGGCCGTCACCCCTGCCGACGTGTCCGAGATCGTCGAGAGCCACCTGGTCGGCGGGAGGCCGGTGGAGCGTCTCCGCTACGACCCCCCGGAGGGCGGCTCGCACCAGCTCGAGCGGGACGCCGACGGCCGACCGATCGGCCGTACGGGGCCATGGCCCGCGAGGAGCGGGGACGGACCGCCGGCCAGGTCCTGATCAGTTCAGGGTGAGCAACATCGTCGAGATGACGAAGCGACCATCGCGTCGCGAGCCCATCGCCAGGTAGTCGAGTGGCTCCAGGTTCGGGCCGATCTCGCGGTCGTAGCCAACCTTCACGTCGGCCGGCATGATCGACTCAACCCAGGCTCGGCTCGCGGCGAGGTCGACGAAGGTCACGCCGTACGCCGGATCGCTGCCGAGCGCGTCGAGCGCGCGCCCGTACGCCGCGCTGGAGGCGAGGGAATCCGCCGCGGCGAGGTCCAGGGCGCGGCCGATGAAGGAATCGCCGATCCCGATCAGGAGCCGGTCATCGGCGAGGCCGTACTCGAAGACGATGTCGGTCAATGGCAGCCCCGTGTCAGCGGGCACGGCGATCCGCGCGCTGGTGAACGTGAAGCCCGCGACGCTGGGATGGGTCACCGTGATTCCGGACGCCGGGTCGTTGGCGGCCAAGGCCACGAACGCGTCCAGCTGACCGAGGCGCTGACCCGCTCCGGCGGCGTCATTCACCTCGACCAGCAGGCCTCCCCAGGCGTCGTCGCCATCTCGGCCAACCGCGATGGCCATGCCGCCGGCCCAGTCGAAGTAATCCTCGAGCTTGACGCCCAGGGCCGACTCGATCTCGGCGAGCTGGTCGAGGACGATGGAGGTGGCCGGATCGGCCGCGGCGGTGGCCTTCAGCGTCTCGACCGTGCGGCCGATCGCCTCCCCGACCCCCGGCGCCTCGGCGAACAGCAGCGCGTCGGCGGGGATCTCGGCGGCCAGGTCGGTGGCAAGCTTCGTATCGGTTGCATCGTCGGGCAGCGGGCCGCTGACGATATCCATGCGGACGGCGTCCTCCTCGAAGCTGAGCGAGAGCACGCCGGATTCAGGCGTCGAGGCGATAGCCGCCGCGAGAGCCGAAGGGAGCGGGCTGGGAAGGGCGTTCATCTCGAGGATCGCGCGCGAGTTGACCGTCATCGTCGCCACCCGCGTGGTCGGCAGCCGGCCGATCAGCTCGGCAAGGTCGCTGTTGTGGCTCAGAGCATCGCCCTTGCCGGCGTGGACATCGAGGGCGGTGCCGCCACCGCCGTTGACGCCCAAGATCACCTGGTCACCTGAGACCGCGATCTCCAGCGTCGTCGCCTCGGGACCCATCGCGCCGGCCGGAGATTCGACGGTCCACAGGGTCGTGCCGTCGCGGTCGGCGGAGGAGAAGGTCACCCCGCCACTCTCCTCGATGGAGGCGCGAATCTTGTCCACCGCTTCCTTCGCGGCGGCCTCGTCACGCGTCCCGAGCAGGAACGTCATGGCGGGAATCGAGAAGCTCCCCGTCGAAAGGTCGTCGGGCAGGGCGTTGACCGACAGCGCAACGCGGCCGGTGAACCACGGCGCGATGTCCCCTGAGTAGGTGAACCCCGCGTCACTCGACGCCAGCGCCTCATCCAGCGTGTCGGCCAGCGCCGGCCCCAGCAGGTCGTCCGGAGTCGCAGCCGGGAACCGCTCCAGGATGCCGCGCAGCGTCTCGCGCTGCCCGCTCGGAAGGTCCAGCTGCGCCTCCATGTAGAAGACGGCGTCCGCGGGGACGTAGCCGGCGGCGACGTCCAGGCCGGCCGACCGGCTGCTGACAAGCACCACGATGCCGATGCCGATCGCCGCGGCGGCGACGGCGCCCCCGCCGAGCCACGCCAGCAGGCGCCCACGCCCGGCGCGCGCAACGGGAACCGCGGAAGAGAGAGGCTCGGCAGCCTCGGTCGGGATCGTTGCGGGTTCGTCGGCGAACGGTTCGCCGTTCGGGGCGTCGGAGCTCACGGGACCCTCCCTGCTTGCGCCGCGGGTTGGCGGCGCCGATGCAGCATACGCCCTGCCGCGACGAGCTAGCGGTAGCCCTCGAGGCAGGTGCAGCCCTGCGGGCCGACGATGGCGGCGTGTGGCGTGCCGGGCGGGAGGATGAAGCCGTCACCGGGCTGCAGCTCGACCGCGACCGCATCGGCTCCGACCAGGAAGGTGATGGAGCCGCTCGCGCACATCAAGAGCTTCGTGTAGGCATGGCTGTGAACACCGTACCGGTCGCCCGGCCCGTTCGACCAGGCGTGCGGCTCGACCCCGGCATCGCGCAGGCGCCAGGCCACGCTGGCAGCGTCGGGCGCATCGGGGCGGTCCCAGGGCAAGGCGACCAGGGGTGCCGGCAGGGATGGGTCCCTTCGCGGCCTCAGCGGGTGACGCCCGCCGTCTCGCCGGCGATCCGTTGCGCCAGGTAAACAGGGACCACCGACAGAAGGATCAGCAGCAGGGCAACCACGTTGACGACGGGGAGCTCGTTGGGGCGCTGGATGGCGCTCAGGATCCAGAGTGGGATCGTCTTCGTGCCGGGCCCGGCCGTGAAGTTTGTGACGATCACCTCATCGAAGGAGAGGGCGAACGCCAGGAGACCGCCCGACAGGAGCGCGGTGCGGGTCAGCGGCAGGGTCACGCGCCGGAACGTCTGCCACGTGTCCGCACCCAGATCCGACGACGCCTCCTCGGCGGAGCGCGGGGTTCGCCGGAGGCGGGCGATCACGTTGTTGTAGGCGATCACCACGCAGAAGGTGGCGTGCCCGACGATGATCGTCTGCAGGCCGAACTGGACGCCGATCGTCTTGAATGTGGCGGCCAGCGCGATGCCCGTCACGACCCCGGGCAGCGCGATCGGCAGTACAAGGAGGAATGAGATCGTCTCGCGGCCGAAGAACCGATAGCGCTGGACCGCCAGCGCCGCAGCGGTGCCAAGCACGAGGGCGATGGCCGTCGCGCCGGCCGCGGCGGCGAGGGAGGTCCCGAAGGCGCCCAGCACCCCGGGATTGGTGACTGCCTCCCCAAACCATCGAAGGGAGAGGCCCGCGGGCGGCCAGACCTGGGACCGGCTCGAGTTGAAGGCGTAGATCGCCAGGACCACCAGCGGCAGGTAGATGAACGCGATCGTCACGCCTGACATCACCCGCAACGCGACCCGCACCCAACCGGACTCGACCATCTCAGATCCCCTACAGCGACTCGAAGGCGCCGAGGCGCCGGGCGACCAGCAGGTAGCCGATCATGATCACGATCGGCACGAACGAGAAGGCGGCTGCCAGGGGCAAACTGCCCGTGCTCGAGTTGTCGTAGATGACGTTGCCGATGAACTTGGTGCCCGACACCATGCTCGGCGTGATGTAGTCGCCCAGCGTGAGCGAGAAGGTGAAGATGGAGCCGGCGACGACAGCCGGCAGCACCAGCGGCAGGACCACCCGGCGGAACGTCGTGCCGGCACGCGCGCCCAGGTCGGCCGACGCCTCGAGAAGCGAGCTAGGGAGCCGCTCCAGCCCGGCGTAGATCGGCAGGATCATGTACGGCAGCCACAGGTAGCTGAGCACGAGCCACGAGTTGCTGACCTCCCGCAGCCCCGGCCCGCTCACCCCGAATGGGGCAAGAGCCCAGTCCAGCAGACCATTGCCCTGCAGGATGACCCGCCAGGCGTAGATCTTGACGAGGTACGAAGCCCACAGGGGCATCAGCATCGCCACGACGAGCAGACCTCGCGTCCGACGAGACGCCACGCGCGCCATGTAATAGGCAATCGGGAATGCCAGGACGATATCGGTGAGGGTCACCGCCAGCGCCATCCCGATCGTGCGCACGGCGATCGTCCGGTAGACCTCGACCGTGAAGAGCTTCTCGAACGATGCGAGCGTGAAATCCGGCACGATGCGGCCGCTGAATGAGTCCTGAACCCAGAAGGCATTCAGCAGCAGGATCGCCAACGAGCCGAGATAGGCAAGCCCGATCCAGGCCAACGGCGCGGCGAGCAGGGTGGCAACCTGCAGACGAGGCCGGCGGTGGAACCATGTGGCGAGCCGCCGAGCGCGGCTGGCGTCGACCGGCGGCGAAGCTGTGGTCATCCGGTGTGCCCCAAAGATGTGGCTCCCCGGGAGGCGGACCCCCGGGGAGCCGGGCTTCTAGTTCGACGGGGTGCGGCGGCGGGTCATCCGCCCGTGATTGTCGCCCACGCTTCGATCCAGTCATCCACGTCCTTGCACGACGTCTCGTCATCGGCGTCGTTGCAGTCGGCTCGTGGAGTGCTCCAGAACTTCACGTCCTCGAAGTAGGTCTCGTCGGTGGCATGGAAGGTGTCGCAGTGCCCCTTGTAGGCGCCGTCCTGCCAGGTCTCGGCATAGTCGCAGGCCTTCTGGCTGACGGGAGCCTCGCCGAAGTAGATCGTGGCCTGGGCGTTCGCCTCCGGCGATAGCATCCAGTCCATCCAGCGGTACATGCAACCGGGGTGGGCAGCATCCTTGGCGATCATCCATGTGTCGGACCAGCCGGTGGTCCCCTCGGCGGGCTTCGTCACCCCAACGGGTGCTTCGGCATCCTCGGCGATGATGGTGTTGTACTGGTACTGCCAGCTCGTCCCGGCGAGCATGTCGCCCGACCCGAACGAGGTGATCTGGTCGGTCGCGTAGCTCCAGTACTCGCCGACGATCTCGCTCTGCGCGGTCAGCAGGTCGACAGCTGCCTGGAACTGATCGTCATTGAGCTGGTACGGATCGGTGATTCCCAGCTCGGGGTTCTTGTTCATGAGCCGCATCGCCGCGTCGGCGATGTAGATCGATGAGTTGTAGATGCTGATCTTGCCGGCCGCTGGCGAGTTCGGGTCCCAGACCGGATCCCAGCTGGTCGGAGCCTCCGTGAAGGTGTCGGTGTTGTAGAGCAGCAGGTTGGCGCCCCGGCCGTGAGGCGTCCCGTAGGAGACCCCGTCGACCGTGTTGTGGGGCTGGCCCTTCAGGCCCTCGAACACATCCGCGTAGTTGGGAATGAGATCCAGGTTGACCGGCGCCACCGTGCCGGCTGCGATCATTCGCAGCGTCGCGTCGCCCGACGCCGACACGCCGTCATATTGGCCGGTCGCCATCAGCGACACCATGTTCGGCGAGTCGATGCCGTCGGTGGTGTGGACCTTGCAGCCGGTCTGGTCCTCGAACGGCGTCACCCAGTCGAATTCGGGATAGGTCTCGCCCTTCTCCGCATATCCAACCCAGATCACCAGGTTGAGGTCCCCTTCGGCAGCTGGAAGCTCCGTCAGGGCACCCGATGGCACGCTCGTACCACAGGCGGCCGCCAGCAGTCCGAAGCCCGCCAGGATCGCCGGAATGCGCAATGTCCTCATGAATCCTCCGCTCCCTCTCCATCCCCCGATGATGCCTGGCTTCCCGCCAGGCTCAACACGTGCTGCCTGCTCCAGCTGAGGCGAACCTGCCTGCCCTGGGCGGCAAGCGCCTGCATGGATGACATCTGCAGGTTCTGCTGAGTCACGACCAGCTCTGCGCCGGCGTCCAGGGTGACGACGTAGCGCGTGTCCGGGCCAAGGTACACGACTTCCCGCACGCGACCAAGGGTCGAATGCTCGTCGGAGCCTGGCTCGTCTGAGGGGTCGCCGAGGCGGATCTTCTCGGGTCGCACCGTGAACGTTCCGTCGGCCCCGAGGACGGCCCGTGCCGTTTCTCCCTTGAGCAGGTTCGACGTTCCCACGAAGGCCGCCACGAAGGTGGTGCGAGGGTGCTCGTAGATGTCCGCCGGGCTCCCGACCTGCTCGATCAGCCCCGCGTTGAAGACGGCGATCCGGTCGCTCATCACGAGCGCCTCTTCCTGGTCGTGGGTGACATAGATGAAGGTGATGCCGACCTGGCCCTGGATCGCCTTCAGCTCGATCTGCATCTCCTCGCGCAGCTTCAAGTCGAGCGCACCCAACGGTTCATCCAGGAGGAGCACGCGCGGCCGGTTCACCAGGGCGCGCGCGAGCGCGACCCGCTGCCGCTGGCCGCCTGACAGCTGCGCCGGACGCCGCTTCTCATAACCTTCCAGGCGCACCATCCGCAACGCCTCGCTGGTGCGCGTCGCTCGCTCGGCCAGTGGTGTCTTCCGCACCGTCAGCCCGTAGGCCACGTTCTCGCCCACCGTCATGTGCGGGAAGAGGGCGTAGTCCTGGAAGACGGTGTTGACGTCGCGGTCGAAGGGTGGAACGCCGGTGACGTCGTGGCCGTGGAGGAGGATGCGCCCCTCGGTCGGGGCCTCGAAGCCGGCGATCATCCGCAGCGTGGTGGTCTTCCCCGAGCCAGACGGGCCGAGCATCGAGAAGAACTCTCCGTCGCGAATCTCCAGGTCGATGCCCGAGACGGCCTCGACCTCGCCAAATCGCTTGACGAGGTGCTCGAGCGTGACCGCCGCGGCGCGACGCACCGGAGCGGAGTCGGGTTGACCTGCGGGCGGCCTGCCCGGGGATGCGGTCATCGGTTCGAGGGCCACGAGCTCCCTTCGATGCGCCGGAGGTTTGGCGCACTGTGGCGTTCGTGCCAGTGCCATGTCAAGCAGGCAAGGCGACGGCTGGTACATTCCGCGGCGACCGAATCGGAGGTGCGTGATCGAACCTGGTGTCCTGCTCGGCGTCGGATCGGCGGCGGCCTGGGGAACCGGTGACTTTGCCGGCGGGCTCGCGGCGCGCCGTGCCGGCGGCATGCTCGTCACCGGCGGCGCGCAGGTGGTCGGCTTCGTCCTGCTGCTGGTCGCAGTCGTGCTCCTGCGTCCCGCCGCGCCCGGGACGGCCATCCTGGTCCTTGGCGCGCTCGGTGGCATCGCCGGCGGCCTCGGTCTGGCCGCGCTGTACCGGGGCCTGGGGATGGGGGCGATGGGGCTGGTTTCCGCGGTCAGCGGAGTCGGCGGCGTGCTCATCCCGCTCGCCGTCGGCACGCTGGTGTGGGGCACCGTCATCCAGCCGCTGCAGCTGGGCGGCGTGGGCTGCGCGCTGCTCGCGATCGGGGCGGCGAGCGGAGCGACCACCCGCGGGGTGAGCCGCGAGGCGTTGCTGCTGGCGCTGACTGCCGCGCTCGGCTTCGGCCTCTGGTTCGTCTTCCTCGACCGCGCCGCCGCCGAGCACGACCAGCTGTGGGCGCTGGTCGCCAGCCGCGGATCCGCATCGCTCGTCGTCGGCGGCAGCGCGCTGCTGCGGGCCGACCGATCCCGACTTGGCGAGGTCGCCCCGCTGGTGGCCCTCGCCGGGGTGCTGGATGTGGCGGCCAACGGGATGGTGGTCCTCGCCTTCGCGACCATCCCCGTCGGGATCGCGGCGGCGCTCTCAGGAACCTACCCGCTGGCCACCATGCTCCTCGCCCGGGGGCTGCTCGGCGAGGCACTGCCGCGGCTCGGCCTGGTTGCGGTCGCGCTGGCCGTGACGGGCATCGTCTTCATTTCGCTCGGCGGCTGATCCGCCGCCGCTCAGGCACGCGTCAGCTGGGCCAACCGCCTCCCGTGTGGGCACCTGGCACAGAAATCCAACATGGCATGCGGGTCGCTCCCCGATGCAACTGCCGCGCCACAAAGGCGGACGCGGACCAGTGCGTCGAACAGGAGACGGCCACCGGCCTTACTGCCCGCTTATCAGCGGCTTACTCGGCGCGTATCATGGCCGGACCCCATTCGCCGACCACCACCGAGGGCCGCAGCCGCATGACCTTCGACCGCGTTGCCATCGTCGAGTCAGCGCTCGACACCTACCTCGCAGGGGCGGCTGCCTCGCCGAGTCAGCTCCCCGGAGACGCTCCCCTGCGCCGGGGCAGCGCACTGACCGCACGCAAGGCCATCGAGCTCTTCGAGGATCAGGTGACGTCCCGCCAGCTCGACGTGGCGGCCCGCGAGCTGAAGAAGACGAACCGCAGCTTCTACACCATCAGCAGCGCCGGCCACGAGAACAACGTCGTGGTCGGGGCCCAGCTCCGCATCAACGACCCCGCCTTCCTGCACTATCGGTCGGGAGCGCTGATGATGGCGCGCGCCCGGCAGCTGCCAGGTAGCACCCCCGCCTTCGACGCCCTCCTCGGCGTCGTCGCCAGCAGCGATGACCCGATCGCCCAGGGCCGGCACAAGGTCTGGGGCAGCCGCCCACTGTGGGTTCCGCCGCAGACCTCGACCATCGCAAGCCACCTGCCCAAGGCGATGGGGCTCGCCTTCAGCCTTGCCCGGGCCCGCAGGCTCGGGGTCGCCACCGACCTCCCGGACGATGCGATCGTCCTCTGCTCATTCGGCGATGCCACCGTCAACCATGCCACGGCCCTGGCGGCGTTCAACACCGCGCGCTACGCGGTCCGCCTGGGCCTGCCGATGCCGATCCTCTTCGTGTGCGAGGACAACGAGACGGGCATCAGCGTGCCGACGCCCGAAGGCTGGATCGCGGCCAGCTTCGGTCATCTCGAGCACCTCCGCTACGACCTGGCGGACGGCGAGATTGACGAGGTATGGGACACCGTGGCCGAGGCGGTGCACTTCGTGCGGGGCGCCCGCCGGCCCGCCTTCCTCCACCTGAAGACCGTTCGCCTGTGGGGGCATGCCGGGAGCGACGCGGAGCAGTCCTATCGGTCGGCGGCGGAGATCGCCGAGAACGAGTCGCGGGATCCGCTGCTGCGCAACGCGCGACGCCTGATCGAGACCGGGGCGGCAACCCCCGAGCAGCTTCAGGCCCTGGTCACCGATACCCGCGGGCGGGTGACGGCCGCCGCCGAGGAGGCGACCCGCCGCCCACGG
>DASYRA010000042.1:0-41298 GCA_036004845.1 Candidatus Limnocylindria bacterium | reverse complement strand
AGCTCGTCCTGGAGCTCCCAGGTCGGCTCGTAGGGGACGGTGCCCAGCCGCTCGACGGTCAGCTGCCCGCCGTGGGCAAGGAGGAGCGGCCGCTCGTCGCTGGCCGGGGTGAAGGGGGCGTCGCGCCGCGGGCGGCGAGGCCGCTCCGGCTCGGCGATCGCCGACGGCGGCGTGCTGATGTCGCGCATCTGGACCATCTGCCTAGACGGTGGCGGTGCCGTGGCCGCCGCGCAGGCCGCGCAGCGCCTCGATCATGCCCAGGTGCCGGCTTACGTGCGAGAGGTGGCGGATCAGTGAGTCCTCGAGCGGGGCCGTCTCGCCAAGGAGGTTGTCGGCATCCCGCAGGACTGTCTCGTCGTCGAGCGAGGCCACCGCCTGCTCCAGGTCTGAGAATGCGCCTCGGAGATACGTAGCGAGCTGGTCGCGGCTCGGAAACGGGAGCTGTGCGGCCTGGTCATCGGGCAGCTCCATGCCGGTGTCGCCCTTGCCCTGCTCGGCGGGGAATTCCCATTTCGTGGTGAGGCCCTCGCGGTGCCAGCGCTGGGGCTTGCCGTTCACTGCCTCAGCCCAGCGGTCAGCCCATCGGCCGGCGTGCCAGAGGTGGAAGGCGATCGGCGGAGAGGTTGGACCCGGACGCCAGGCGAGGTCGTCATCGGTGCATTTCTCGGCCGCGTCGAGGAGGTGGCGGTGCGTAATCGCGATGCGCCCTGCCAGGAGCGCCGCGTGGTCGCGGGAGGCCATCAGACCGCGACGGCCTCGCTGCCGGGCGAGCCCGGAACCTGCTCGGCGGCGTGGTACGAGGAGCGCACCAGCGGCCCGGACTGCACGTGCTTGAAGCCCAGCTCGAGGCCCTGGCGTCGCAGCGCCACGAACTCGGCGGGGGTGTAGTACTTGTGCAGCGGCAGGTGCTGGCGGCTGGGGCGCAGGTATTGGCCGATGGTCAGGACGTCGATATCGGCTTCGCGCAGCAGGCGCATGGCGTCGAGCAGCTCGTCGGTCGTCTCGCCCAGGCCCACCATCATGCCGGTCTTGGTGACCATCTGGTCGTGGCCGATCTCGTTCGCGATGCGGCGCCCGATGGTCAGGACCGAGACCGAGCGGTCCCATCTGGCCCGCCTGCGAACCGGGCGCTGCAGGCGCGGCACCGTCTCGACGTTGTGGTTCAGGATGTCGGGCTGGGCCTCGACCACGGTGCGGATGTCGGCCTCGCGCCCGTTCAGGTCGGAGATCAGCACCTCGATGCTGGTGGCGGGGGAGACCTGGCGGATGGCGCGGATCGTGTCCGCCACGACACCCGCACCGCCGTCGGGCAGGTCGTCGCGGGCGACCATGGTGATGACTGCGTGCTTCAGGCGCATCGCGGCCGCCGCCTCCGCGACCCGTCGCGGCTCGTCGAGGTCGGTGGTGGGCGGGCGTCCGGTGTCGATGGCGCAGAAGCCGCAGTTCCGGGTGCAGACGCTGCCGAGGACCATGAAGGTGGCAGTGCCGAGCGCCCAGCACTCGCCCTGGTTCGGGCATCGAGCCTCCTCGCACACCGTGTGGAGCGACTGGCTGCGCATGATGCGGCTGACCTGGGCGTAGGTTTCCCCGACGCCGATCCTGACCTTCAGCCACTCGGGACGCCGTCCCCCGGGGCCGGCGTTCTCCGGGATCGGCTCGCCGGGGGCGAGGAGGCCGCCGTCCAGCGCGGGGCCGCCGGGGTACATCACGTCGGACGGGGAGTGGTGTCCCTCATTGACCACGGCAAGCTCGCCGAGGGCCGAGAAGTCGCGCTGCGGATCGAGTGCCACGCACGGAGTCTACCGAAGGGTGGCACTCGTCGCAGTCAGGTCACCTACGGCGAGACTGGCCGATGGAACGGGGCCCCACCGGTCAGGAGCCGCGTTGCGAGGAAGGCCAGCAAGCCCACGATGAGCACCTCATCGAGGTCCGCGCCGAAATTCCCGGGATCGTCTGGCGGGCTGCCGGGCCCCCGTCAGTGGCGCCTCAGAACTGCCAGGCGCCGATCGTATTCCTCGGCGTCGATCTCGCCGGAGGCGAACCGGCGGCGCCGGAGTTCCTCCGCCGATTCCGCGTCCCCTCTGCTGGGTCGCTGCCCCACCAGACGCACCACGACCCACACGGCCAGCACGACCACCAGCACCCAGATCACCATGGCGAGCCCCATCGCCCACCAGCCCCCGCCTCCGTCCCATCCCCACATCATGGCTTCGCCTCCGCCGTACCGGGGAGCGGCCATGGCTCCCACTCCTGGAAGGAGACACCCAGGTTCCTGCTCGCGCATCTGCCCAAAGTCACAAACTAACGAGGCGATGCAGCACGAATCCCACGATCCGCACGCGGACCACGATGTGGGGACCGGCCAGGTGCGGCACGCCGCGAGCGCGCCGCACGCCGGCCACGACAAGCACGCCGGCCACGACCCGGAGGTATTCCGCCGGCAGTTCTGGCTCGTCCTGCTGCTGACCATCCCGGTCGTCATCTGGAGCCGCGAGGTCCAGGACTGGCTGGGGTACGTCGCGCCTTCATTCCCCGGCTCGGATTGGATCCCACCCGTCCTCGGAACCGTCGTCTTCGGCTACGGCGGCCTGGTGTTCCTCCGCGGGGCGCGGACGGAACTCGCGGATCGGCAGCCGGGGATGATGACCCTCATCAGCCTCGCCATCGCGGTCGCCTTCGTGGCCAGCTGGGCCGCGACACTCGGCATCTTCGAGGTCGACGTGTGGTGGGAGCTCTCGACGCTCATCACCGTCATGAGCCTCGGCCACTGGCTCGAGATGCGGGCGATCGGTCAGGCACGCGGCGCGCTCAAGGCACTGGCCGAGCTGCTGCCTGACACGGCCGAACGGGTGACTGACGGTGGCGTCGAGACGGTCAAGACCGATGAGCTCCGGCTCGACGACGTGGTCCTGGTCCGGCCGGGCGAGCGGGTTCCGGCCGACGGCGAGGTGGTGGAAGGGAGCGCTGACCTCGACGAGAGCATGATCACCGGCGAGTCACGCGCCGTCACGAAGGAGCGTGGCGACCGGGTGGTGGCCGGCACCGTCGCGGCCGGTTCGAGCCTGCGCGTCAAGGTGACGGCGATCGGTGACGAGACCGCCCTGTCGGGGATCATGCGCCTGGTGGGCGAGGCCCAGGCCTCCAACTCGCGGGCCCAGGTGCTGGCCGACCGGGCGGCGGCGATCCTGTTCTACGTGGCCCTGGTGGCGGGCGTCATCACGCTGGGCGCGTGGACCCTGCTCGGCGATCCCGAGGAGGCATTGATCCGTACCGCCACCGTGCTGGTCATCGCGTGCCCGCACGCTCTCGGGCTGGCCATCCCGCTGGTCATCGCCATCAGCACCACCCTCGGCGCGCGCAACGGGCTGCTGGTCCGGGATCGCCTGGCGCTCGAGCGCGCGAAGGACCTCGATATCGTCATCTTCGACAAGACGGGCACCCTTACCCGTGGCCAGCCGGTCCTCGCCGAGGTCGCGGCTGCGGGGAAGCAGGAGGAGACGACCGTCTTGGGCCTGGCGGCCGCCGTCGAGGCCGACAGCGAGCATCCGCTGGCGAAGGCCATCGTGGAGGGAGCCGAAAGCCGCGACGTGCAGGTCCCGCACGCCTCAGGTTTCGAGGCGCTGGCGGGCCGCGGGGCGCGTGCCACCATCGACGGCGCGGTGACGCAGGTCGGCGGCCCCCGCCTGCTGGACGAGCTGAAGGCGCAGGTGCCGGCTGAAGTAGCGCAGCAGGCGTCCGGCTGGGAGGCGGCGGGGCAGACGGTGCTCTACGTCGTTCGCGAGGGTGACATCGTAGGTGCGCTGAGCGTTGAGGATGAGATCCGGCCCGAATCGGTCGAGGCGATCAGGCGCCTGCACGGCCTCGGTCTGCGAGTGGCCATGATCACCGGCGACGCCCAGGCGGTGGCCGATTCGGTGGCCGCCCGGATCGGCATCGACGAGGTGCGCGCCCAGGTCCTGCCCGCTGACAAGGCGGAGGCGGTGCGCAGCTTCCAGAAGGGCGGGGCGAGGGTGGCCATGGTCGGCGACGGCGTGAACGACGCCCCGGCCCTGGCGCAGGCGGACGTGGGGATCGCCATCGGCGCCGGGACCGATGTCGCGGTCGAATCGGCGGGAATCGTCCTGGTCCGCGATGACCCGCGCGACGTGGTCGGCGCCATCGAGCTCTCGCGGGCGAGCTACCGCAAGATGGTGCAGAACCTGGTCTGGGCGACCGGCTACAACGCGCTGGCGATTCCCGTGGCAGCCGGTCTGCTGGCCCCCATCGGCTTCGTGCTGCCGATGAGCCTGGGTGCCGTGGCGATGAGCGCCTCGACGATCATCGTCGCGGCCAACGCCCAGCTCCTGCGCGGCCTCCGCCTGCGGCCAGCGACCTGACCTAACCGGGCTTGGCGGCCCGACGCTCCTCGACCTGCTTGCGCCACCCGTACGGGGTCAGGCCCTGGGGTTTGTACACGTTCATCACCTGGATGACGAGCAGAACGGCCATGCCGCCAACTGAGTGGAGCAGGGTTGGCGGGATTGCGCGGAGCTCTGCAGCAGACATGGTCAAATCGGCCGCACTGGCCGCTGCCTGCGTGATCACCCCAGCTTCCTGCAGGAGGACGAGGGTGGCGGCCAGCGTAAGCAAGAGTGAGATCACCACCCACCAATGCCGGAACAGGCCTCACTTGGTGCCGAGCGACATGACAAGACCCGTGAGCAGTGAGGCGAACGCCAGGGGGACGATGGCCCACGAAACGACCAGGCCCATCGCGACCCACGCGGCTCGCAGTGTCGGCGTTTCCTGCGCGATCGCCACTGTCACATCCAGCGTCAGGTAGGCGCCCACCGCGCCGAGCCATCCAACCGAGCATGTCAGGTGTGCGGCCAGCGCCAGCTTGCGTAGGCCAGGGCCCATCGTCATCGCACTCCGATCCTGGTTCCTGGACGTGCCTCAGGGCAGTGCATGAAGACCCGGCCCATGGCTGATGCCGAATACGAGCTGCACGACAGCGGCAAGAATCAGGACCAGGGCAAGGACGCCGAGCACCACCACCCAGCGTGGGGTCCGCGGGGCGGACTGGGGCCTCGGCGATAGACCCTCGGCCGACGGGTCGTCCGAATCGGGGGAGGTGGGGGAGTCATCCATCTGTGCTTCCTCTGCGGCGTCGCTATCACCCCATATTGATAGAGACACAGTGTCTGCGTCAACTCACACTGTCGCTCACCAGACAACGCGTATACTGGTCGCATGCCCAAGCTCTGGACAGAGACGATCGAGACGCATCGCCGTGAGGTGCGCGACGCAATCCTGGACTCTGCCGCAGGGCTCGCCGAAGAGGGGCTGCGCTCGGTCACGATGTCGCGGATCGCCGAGCAGACCGGTATCGGACGCGCGACGCTCTACAAGTACTTCCCCGACGTCGAGGCGATCCTGCATGCCTGGCATGAACGTCAGATCGGCGCCCACCTCGCATACCTGGAGGAGGTCAGAGACAGGGCGGGCGATCCAGGCCGGCGGCTTGAGGCAGTCCTGAGTGCATATGCCTTGATCACGCAGCAGTCTCGCGGACACCACGACACCGAACTGGCGGCCTTTCTGCACCGAGATCACCAGATCGCTGAGGCTCAAGGGGAGCTGCGCGACCTGATCCGAGAGCTGCTGGTTGAAGCGGCACGAACCGGAGACGTCCGGAGCGATGTCACGCCCGACGAGCTTGCGAATTACTGCCTCAACGCTCTTGCCGCGGCGAGAGGCCTGCCATCCAGGGAGGCCGTAGCTCGACTTGTCGCGATCACGCTGGCCGGGGTTCGAGCGCAGGGCTGACTCGCTTCAAGCCGCGCCGGTAGACTCGGCCGATGGAGCCATGGACTGTCCGGGTGGCGATGTGGAGCGCCCGCCGGCGCTGGATCGTCTTCCCGCTCTGGTTCGTCGCGACGATCGGGCTCTTCGCACTGAGCCTCAACGCAGGCGGGATCCGGACCCTGGACGTCAACGACGACGATGACGGTCCGCGCCTCGAGGCGAGCGAGGCGTACGACGTCTTCGGCGCCGGCGAGCCGGAGGATCCCGCCGAACGGCTCGTGATTGTGCTCAACGGCGGGTCGGGCGCGGTCCACGATCCCGATTTCCAGGCCGGCGTCGCCGATCTCGTGGCTGCCCTCGACGAGGCCAGCGTGACGATCGACGGCGCGGAGACGCCCACCTTCGACGAGCTGAACGACCCGTTCGCGGCTCCGGCCGAAGCGGGCCTCGTCTCGGCCGACGGCACCACCGTGCAGGTGGTCGGCAACGTCCCCGGTGAACGGGACCGCGTCGCGCTCCTGCTCGAGCCGATCCCCGTCATCCTTGCCGACACCCGCGCCGCAATGCCGGACACCGAGATCCATGTCGTGAGCAACACGTTCATCAACGACGACATCAACGAGCTCATCAACCACGACCTCGACAGCTCGCTGAGAATCACGGTCCCGCTGACGTTCCTGATCCTGCTGCTGGCCTTCGGCGCGATCGTGGCCTCGCTCATCCCGCTGGTCCTGGCCGCGACCTCGCTGCTGGCCGCCTTCGGGATCATGGGCCTGTACAGCCAGACGGTCGGCGACGTCAGCCCGAATGCCACGCAGCTGATCGTACTCATCGGCCTGGCCGTGGCGGTCGATTACTCGCTCTTCATGGTCACCCGGTTCCGCACCGAGCGGCGCCTTGGGCGATCCGTGCCGCTGGCGATCGAGGTGGCGAGCAGCACCGCCGGGCGAGCGGTCTTCTTCTCCGGCCTGGCGGTGATGATCTCGCTGGCCGGGCTGCTCACCCTGGGCATCACGCTCTTCACGTCGATGGCGGTAGGCACCATCGGGGTCGTGCTCGTCTCGGTGCTCGGCAGCCTCACCTTCCTGCCGGCGACGCTCGCGATCGTCGGAGACCGGGTCAACCTTGGCCGGCCGGCGAGCTGGATCCCGTGGCTGATGACGAAGCTGCCGGGGGACGCCCTCGAGCCCGTGGCCGTCGCGCCATCGACTGGCTCGATCGGCGGGCGCAGCGCGCCGAGGGGAGCGGGGCCTGGGCCCGGCTCGTGAGCTCCGTGATGAACCGGCCGGTGGTCATGGTCATCGGCAGCGCCGTGCTGCTGTTGGCCCTGGCCTTCCCGATCCTCCTCCACCTGCGCATCGGCGTGACCGATATCACCGGCTTTCCGAAGACGATCGACGGGGTCGCCGGGATCCTGCTGCTCAACGAGAAGTGGCCCCAGGGCACGGATCTGCGGCTCGATGTGGTCGTCACCCACCCGGACCGCGCCGATGTGCGGGCCGCGATCGATCAGCTGAAGGTCGATGCGCTGGAGATTCCCGGCCTGAGCGGGCCGCCCCTCGAGCGACTCTCCGTCCAGGGCGACGCGGCGTTGATCAGCTTCACGCTGGGCGGTGGGCGGAACGACGAGGCCAATTGGACGATCGTGCACCGGGTCCGGGACGAGCTCCGGCCGAAGCTGTTCGGCGACATCTCAGACGTGCGGATGCTCGTCAGTGGACAGGCTGCGGGAGCGCTGGACGTGACGCAGATCTACATCGACGCCGCGCCGCGCATCTTCCTCTTCGTGCTAGGGCTCTCGTTCCTGCTGATGCTGGTCGCCTTCCATTCGATCGTGATCCCCATCAAGGCGATCCTGCTCAACCTCCTCTCGACCGGGGCGGCGTTCGGGGTCATGGTCCTCGTCTTCAAGGACGGCTGGCTGGCGGAGCCGCTGGGGATCACGCCCGGCGGGGTGATCGAGAGCTGGGTGCCCGTCTTCATCTTCACGATCCTGTTCGGCCTCTCGATGGACTATCACCTGTTCATCCTGACCCGCATCAAGGAGGCCAAGGACCGTGGCCTCTCCTCACGCCAGGCGGTGGCGCGCGGCGTCTCGGTCACGGCCGGCACCATCACCAGCGCGGCGTCGATCATGGTCGTCGTCTTCGCCGCGTTCGTGACCCTGAAGTTCGTCTTCATCCAGCAGCTGGGGCTGGGGCTGGCGGTCGCCGTCTTCATCGACGCCACCATCGTGCGCAGCGTGCTGCTGCCGGCCTCGATGCAGCTCCTGGGCGACTGGAACTGGTGGCTGCCGCCGTTCCTGCGCTGGCTGCCGCGCATCACCATCGAGGGCGAGGGCCTCGAGCTCGGAAAGCCCGAGACCCCCTGAGCCGCGAACGGCGCTAGGTCCCGTCCCAGGTGTCACCCTGGCTCGGCGTCAGGTCGACGATCGCGTCGGTGCCCGGGCCGCCGCTGAACGCGTCGGCGCCGGTGCCGCCGGTGAGGGAATCGTCCCCGTCACCGCCCGATAGCGTGTCGGCACCCTGGCCACCCTGCAGGACGTCGTTCCCGTCCCCTCCCGTCAGCACGTCATTGCCGCGCTCGCCGTCGAGTGTGTCGTCGCCATCGCTCCCGGCCAGGACGTCGTTCCCCAGTCCGCCGCACAGCAGGTCGCCGTCGGCGAGGCCGGAGAGCGTGTCGGTGCCCTGCAGGCCGATCAGCAGATCGGCTCCGCCGCTTCCGGTCAGGATGTCGTTCTCGTCGGTGCCGACCTCGACGGTAACGGTGAATGTCGTCGTATCGGCGTCATCGATCAACGTGAAGGTCAGGACGGCCGTCCCGCTCTGTTTGGCGACCGCGGTGATCGCGATCGAACGGCTGCCGTCGCTCCCGCTCACCACCACGTTGCCGCCTGGCACGAGCGACGGGTTCGAGGTCGAGACGAACTCGAAATCGAGCGCACTGGCGGGATTCTCCAGGTCGCTGAGCGCGACGAGGATCGTTCCTCCGGCACCGGTCGCGCAGGTCCCGCCCGCCACGACGCTGACGGTCGGCGGGGTGTCGAGGTCGAGGCCGATCTTGACCGGGTCGTGGTCGGAGGAGCGGTACGCGTTCGCCTCGTAGATCGCCTCCTGGGCCGGCGGCTTGAAGCTGGTGTCGTAGTCGAGCAGGTCCGGCTCATCGGAGTTGATGTGCCAATCCACCGCTCCGCTCACCTGGCTGACCATGCCCGCGCTGGCGAGGGCGTGGTCGAGGTAGCCGGCCTGACCGTCGAACGTGTACGAGTACGCGAATGGACCCTGGTAGGCCGCGATCAAGTTGGTCCAGTCGTCATCGGTCCCGGCCAGGTCGTCCGATCCAGCCAGGATGGCGTCAATCGAGTCCTCCTTGGCGTACGAGTTCAGGTCGCCCATGATCAGAAAGTCGGGATCGCCGCTGCCGGTCGGGTCGGTGGCGATCCAGTCGACCAACGCCTGGGCCGCCAGCTCGCGGGTCACGGCGCAGTTGCCCTGCCCGTCGCCTTGATCCGGGTCGCCGACGTCGTTGCAGTCGGACCCCTTGGACTTGAGGTGGTTGACGACGACGGTGAAGAGCTCCCCGGTCGCGTTCTCCATGAAGGTCTGCGCGAGCGCCGGCCGGCTCTTGGTGTCGATGAACCGCGGGTCGACCGCGGAGGTGAGGACCTTGAACGTCCCGACGGGGGTGACCGTGGCGGGCTTGTAGATGAGCCCGACCCGAATGGCATCGCTGCCGATCGTGCCGGTCTGGATGGAGGCGTAGGTTCCGGCACCAAGGTCGGCATTCAGGCCGGCCAGGATTCCGTTCGCATCGGCCAGCGGGTCGACGCCGGTCGTGTTCTCGAGCTCGTTGAGGCCGATGACGTCGCCACCCAGGCCCTCGAGCGCCGCCAGCAGCTTGTCGCGCTGCCGCGTGAACTCGAGTGGCTGATCGGCGTCAGCGCCGCGGCATTCCACGTTCTGCGCCGGGCCGCACTTGTTGTCAGCTGGGTCGCCGGTCGGGTAGTCGAGCGTCAGGAAGAAGTTGAGGGTGTTCATGGCGGCGACCTGCAGCCGACCGCCCACATCCTCCGGCGCGTTCGGTCTCGGGTTGGTCGCCGTGTAGTCCGCCGGGCCGGTGGGCTGGATGCGGTACAGGCTGAAGCCGAAGCCGAGCACGCCGACCGTGTTGGCGACCGTGTCGCCGCCGCGGAATCGGTTGAGCAGCGAGAAACTGCCTCCATCGGGGTGGCGGACGTTGTCGGGATTCTGTGCGCCGATGCCGTCATCGAGCGTGATCCGACTCAGGCTGTTCGCCAGCGCCCGGGCGAGGGCCGGGGCGCCGGGCTCGTCGATGGCGGTCGGGGTAAACGGCCGCGACTCACCGGCGAGTGGAAGGGCCAGGACCAGCTCGCCGAAGCGCTCGTAGTTGAAGTACTCGGCGATGACGAGGTCCTGGGGGAAATTGACGAGCATCCCCTCGTAACGCTCCGGGAAGTCGGCATCCGCGAATGGCAGGCTCACGTCGGTGGCCACCACCGCCTCGTCCGTCCCGCAGGTCACGATGTTGTACCCGGGGACCGGTGACTCGCCGGTGGCAGAGCCGTCGATGGTCGTCTCGTTGAAGCGCTCGCCCGCGAAGCCGCGGATGCGCACGTGGTCGCCGGCATCGAGTGCGTTATCGGCGTCGCCGGTGAAGACGAAGATTCCGTCCGACGTCGTGGGATCCGCGTCGCCGGTCGCATCCTGCAGGTAGAAGCCCTGGAGGCCGCTGGCCACAGGACCCTCGTTGTCGCCGACCACGACGCCCTCCGTGGTCACCGCGCCGGTCATCGCGGCACTGAGACCTGCGCCCTGGATGTCGTAGATCGGGTCGAAGGGCTGGCCACAGGAGTCGTCATCGACGATCGTGCCGAGCCCCTGACCGTCCTTGACCGGTGCGCCGGCCACGTTCGTGACGCTGACCGAGAACGTCTCATCAGGCTCCACGGCCAGGTCCCCACCAATGGCGACGCTGAGCGGGAAGGTCGTCGCGCCCTCGGGGATGATCTGGCTCGTGAGCGAGACAGCTGTGTAGTCGCTGTCTGCGGTGGTGGCCGTGCCGTCCGCGGTCGCGACGTCGAACGTCACGCCCCCGGGGCCGGCCGGCGCGCCGAGGCTGACGGTGAATTCGAAGGAGGTCGTCCCCGCGTTGCCCTCCTTGGCAATGACGTCATTGATGGAGAGGGCGCCGCAGGGGTTCAGCGGCGAGGCGCTGGTGCGCGGCGCCGGCGGTGCGGCCGCGAAGTCCGCAGCGTTGTTGTCCGTGTCGGTGCAGCCGCCTCCGGCTCGGAAGGCGGCCGTCGTGTTGCTCAGCGTGGGAGCCGGCGCGCCTTCGAAGAAGTTCGCGCTCCCGTAGCCGATGAGATCGACGATCGTCGCCAGCGCGGCCGGGGGGCATGGTGTCGAGCCGCCGTTGCAGCCGAGCGGGGTCGTGGTATTGACGAGGGCGACCTTGCCGGCCGTTGCCGACATGGGGATCGGCGTCGAATCGGTGACATCGGGTGTCGGCAGCGGGGCTGACGGTGTTGCACCGGCCGCTTCCTGCACCAGGAGGTACTGGCCGGGCGCGAGGGTGCCGGACAGCGGCGTGATCTGATTGGTCGCGGATCCGAAGTTCCCTGCGCCAGTTGCGCTCGTGTACTGGATCGACCAGCCCCCCACGGAAACCGTCGCTGGGCCGCGGTTGAAGATCTCGACGTAGTCGTTCGTGTACTGCGCCCCGCTATTGCCGCCACCGCCGTAGATCTGGCTGATGACGATGTTGGCGCTGACGGCAGCCACTGGCTTCGGCGCGAAGGTGGGGGTGCCCGTGGCCAACAGGACGGCGGTGACGGCAACGAGAAGTCGGGAGACGAGGCGCGACATTGTCCAGACCTCCTGGAGGGTCCGGTCCGAACCCTCGTGTGCCCGGGAGACGGCCGGGGTTTCGGTGGACGCAACGCTGGCCAATCCGGTGGGCCGGCGCGTGGGCGACAACACGGAAAAGGTACACCCCTCGATCAAATCGGCCGCCAGTTCGTAGACTCCGCCCATGGACGCGAACGCGAGGGCCGACCTCGTCACCGATGAGCTGCGCGCGGCCGGCAACCCGGATCGAGCGGAGCAGGAGAAGGCCTATCTCAAGAGCAACCTCGAGTTCTTCGGGGAATCGGTGTGGGAGATCCGCCGCGTGGTGCAGGCGTTCGTGCGTGGGGCGAAGCCGCTCACTTATGCGGACCTGGTCGCGCTGGTCGAGGCGCTGTGGGGGGAGCCGGTGTTCGAGCGGCGCATGGCATCGGTCGTGCTGCTCGAGCTCCATCCGAAGCTGCTCGGGGCGGCGGACCTGCTGCTCATCGAGCGCCTGCTGCGCGAGTCGCTGACGTGGGCCCTCGTCGACGCCTTGGCAACCGATGTGATCGGCGGCATTCTGGCGCGGTCACCAGCCGAGGTGAGGCCGATCCTGGACCGATGGGCGACCGATCCCGACTTCTGGATTCGCCGTGCATCCCTCCTGGCCGAGCTCCAGCCGCTGCGCAAAGGAGCGGACCTGGCCCCCTTCCTGCGCCACGCTGACGCGATGCTCGACGAGAAGGAGTTCTTCATCCGAAAGGCCATCGGCTGGGTGCTCCGCGAGGTCGGCAAGCGGCGGCCGGTGGAGGTCGTTGCCTGGATCGCGCCGCGGACGGATCGTGCCTCCGGCGTGACGATGCGCGAGGTCGTCCGCCACCTCCCCACCGCCGACGCCGAACGGCTGATGGCGGCGTACCGCGAGAAGCGCCCCGCTTAAGCCCCTGCCCAGGCCCTTGTGCGGGCTCCCAGCCGCAATGGGCCGCTGGTACCCAGGTACCGAGGGTCCTGCCTGCCTCGCGTGGGGGGTTGCCTCCGCGCCACAAGCTGCACGGGGCCCCCGGACCGACGCGAATTTCGTCCTATCGACCTTCTGGACCGATCTCCCCAACGTGTGCCGAGATATGTCGCACGCGCGCACGCGACGACCGATGCTGCTGGCGCTTGTCTATGGCGTCTTCCTCGTGCTGGTCGGAATCACGGCCAGCGCCCTGGTGGCGATTTCGTCGATGCACCTGTCGAGGGCCATGCTCGCTGCCGTGGTGTCGCGGGACGGCGCCATCGCTGAGGTCTTCTTCGACGGTCGCCTGCGCCAGGCCGATCTGGATCCCGCAACCCTCACCGGCGCGCGGGCCGCCGAGCTGGGCGCCAGCCTCCGAGAGCTGATCGGGAAGGCTGAGATGGAGCGGATCGACGTCCGCGCCCTGGACGGCACAATCCTCTTCAGCTCGGAGTCCGGGGTGCGCGGCGACTCGCCGGCGGCACCCGAGGGATTGGAGACCGCCGTCGGTGGCCATCCATCGGCGGAGCTTGCCGGGCAGGGCCAGGAGGCCACCGTCCAGGAATTCCTGCCGCTGAAGTCGGCGACGGGCGAGCCGCTGGCGGTGATCGCCATCGAGCGTGAGGCGGCCACGATCCTCTCCCGCATCAACGCCGCGCAGCGAGACATCGTGGTGGTCACGGCCACGGCAGCGCTGCTGCTGGCGGTGATCCTGCTGGGCGTCTTCCGCGCAGCGAACCGGCGGATCCTGCGCCAGCAGGCGCTGTTGGTCGAGGCCGATCGCCGGGACCCGGTCACCGACCTCCTCAACCACGGTGCGGTGGTCGCCCTCCTCACCAATGCCATCGAGCATGCCCGTTCCGGCGCACGACCCCTGGGAGTGGCGCTCGTCGACATCGACAACTTCCGGCTCCTGAACGACACCTACGGCCACGACGCGGCGGACGACGTGCTGCGTCGCGTCGCCGAGCGGCTGACCGCTGAGGCGATGGCCGGATCGTTCGTCGCTCGCTACGGCCCGGACGAGTTCCTGCTCGTCGCGCCGGATGCGGAGGAGGCGGAGATGCAGGCATCGGTCGACGGCCTTCGGTCCCGGATGCACGAGCTCACGGTGCAGTTCGGGGAGTCGGAGGAGCTCCCGGTGTCGGTCAGCGCCGGCATCGCCTTCTTCCCCGACCATGCCGACTCGGTCACCGACCTGCTCTCGGCGGCCGCCGTCGCGGTCGGGGAGGCCAAGGGCAGTGGTGGGGACGGCGTGTGCGTGGCCCGCATCGGCCCTGGAGAGCGGGTCGCCACCGGCAGCTTCGACGTGCTGCGCGGGCTGGTCATCGCGGTCGACACCAAGGACCGATACACCAAGCGCCACTCCGAGGACGTGGCGCGCTATGCCGTCTTCCTCGCCGATCGGCTGGGCCTCGACCACGACCTGCGCCACACCATTCACATGGCGGGGCTGCTGCACGATGTCGGCAAGATCGGGATCCCCGACTCGCTGCTGCGCCGGCCCGGCAAGCTGACCGCGGAGGAGTTCGAGGTCTTCAAGCAGCACGTGGTGCTGGGAGACGCGATCGTGCGCGACGTCCCCGATGTCGACCATGTCCGTGCCGGCATCCGGCACCACCACGAGCGCTGGGACGGTCGCGGCTACGTCGACGGCCTGGAGGGGGAGGAGATCCCGTTCATCGGCCGCCTGCTGGCGGTGGCCGACGCCTTCTCGGCGATGACGACCACCCGCCCCTACCGCAAGGCCCTGTCCGTGGAGGAGGCGCTCAAGCGGCTGGGCGATGCTGCGGGGACGCAGCTCCAGGAGGAGCTGGTCGCGGCCTTCATCCAGGGAATCGAGACGGCCGCCGATGCACCCCTCCCCGGCGAGGTGTCGACGCGTATCTGGCGCCCCGAACGCCGCGTGGCATGAACCGCCGCTCGCTCCTCGCGGTCTTCGTCGCCGGCCTGGCGGGAGCCGTGCCGGCCGTCGCGTCCGCAGCCATGCTCTGGACGCTGGTGGCGAGTCCGCTGACCACCACGGTCAACCAGTCCACCACGTTCGCCCTGACTGCGACCAACCTGGACCTGCTGACCGAGCTCGGCTGCCTCGAGGTCGACCTGCCGGGGAGCTTCGTGATCGAGTCGCTTGGCACGCCAGTCGCTTCGCATGGCGAGGATTGGACTTCGACCCAGTCGGGGAATGCAGTCATCGTCCGAAGTCTCAGCGGTGGCGGGCGTCTGGAGCGGGGGTGGTCGGTGAGCTTCACGATCCGCGCGCATGCGACGACGGCCGGGACGTACTTGTGGCCGAACCACGCGCATCAGCGGCAGGACTGCACCTCGCAGGACCAGGCCGGCGTGCCGCTGTCGGTGACCGTCCTCCCGGACTTCCTGCCGACGCCAAACCCGACCCCGACCCCGACTCCGAACCCGACCGCCACGCCGCCGCCGACGGCGACGCCACAACCCACGGCCACGCCCTCGCCGATCCTGCCGCTCCCCTCGATTGGCCTACCGCTGCCAACCCTGTTTCCGACCGCCGGTCCCACGGCCACGCCGGATCCCGCCGCAAGTGCGGATCCCACGTCGGGGGCCAGCGTGGGACCCGATCCGTCGACCTCGCCGGCGGCGAGTGACGGATCAGGTGCCACCGGGGCGGGGCCGCCGCGCGGTAGCGGTGGCACAGGCACCGGGGACACGCCTGCCCTGCTGGTAGCGCGCGGGGCTGATGCCGCAGGGGACGGCGCCGACGTTGGCGTGGAGCTCGCAGGCCTGCTGGACGGGGATTTCGTGTGGCTGGTGCCGGGCGCAAGCGTGGCAGTCCCCGGCCTCCTGGTCATCCTGTGGGTGGTCCTGCAGGCGATGGGCGCCCTGGCCTGGATCCCTGCCGTGCGGCGCATGGCCGACGAATCAGGCCGCCGTCGCAGCTAGGCGGGCGTGCCCCGGCTCGGAACCTCCTGGACGAGCCAGCCGTTGCCATCCGGGTCGTCGAACGACAGGTACGTGTTGTAGTCCCGTCGCTCGGGATCGGGGCCAGGCTCCTGGCCGCCGGGTCCGAAGTGGTACAGCTCGCTGGGCCGGACGCCGCGCTCGAGGAGCTGGGTGCGAGCCGCCTCGATGTCCGCCACGACCAGGTGGAGGCCGCGCAGCGACCCCGGCTCCATGGGTGGACTGCTCAACAGCGAGATCGAGCAGGCCGAGCCGGGCGGCGTCAGCTGCACCACCCGAAAGTCGCCCGCACGGTGGTCGACGTCCAGGGTGAAGCCGATGCGGTCCATGTAGAAGGCCTTGGCGCGGTCGATGTCGGAGACCGGGACGAGCACCAGCTCCAGCGTCCAGTTCATGGATTGCTCCCCTCAGCCGATCGGCGTCTCCGGGTCCCAGCCCTCGAGCCGCTTGCGGACATCGGCCAGGAAGTTGCCGACCTGCGCCCCGTCGAGGACGCGGTGGTCGAAGGAGCAGGTCATGTTCATCATCGGTCGAACGGTGATGACGTCCTCGCCCTCGACGCTGATCACCACCGGGCGCTTGACGATCGCCTCCATCGAGAGGATCGCGACCTCCGGGCTGTTGATGATTGGCATGGATGAGACCGAGCCGAACCAGCCGGTGTTGTTCACCGTGAACGTCCCGCCCTGGATCTCGTCCAGGCGCAGCTTGTTGGTGCGCGCCCGGGCGGCCAGGTCCTGGATCCGATGGTTCACGCCACTGATGCTGAGCTGGTCGGCGTTGGTGATGACCGGCACCAGCAGGCCGTTGTCGACCGCTACTGCAATGCCGATGTTCATGGCCTGCTTCAGGACGATCCGATCCTCGGCGAACTGGCTGTTGAGGGTCGGGTGCTGGCGCAGCGTCTCGGTGACGGCCTTGATGACGGCCGCCACGTAGCTGATGCCGATTCCCTCGCGGGACTTGTAGGTCGCCTGGTTCGTCTCGCGCCAGCGAACGACGTTGTGCATGTCGACCTCCACCACCGTGTAGGCGTGGGGGACGGTCTGCTTGACCCGGGTCATCTTGGCCGCGATGCCCTTGCGCATCTGGCTCAGGGGGACCTCCACGTCGCCGCCGGTCGGGGCTGCCAGGGGAGCCGGCGCGCTATACGCGGGGGCGGGTGCGGCAGCCGCGGGCGCGGCAGCCGCGGGCGCGGGAGCGGCGGCAGGCGCGGGCGCAGCGGCCGGCTCGGTCGCAGGCGCCTGTGCAGCTGGCGCAGCCTCGGCCATCGGGGCGGGGACCGGGGTTGGAGGTGGCGCGGCCGGCTCGGCCACGGCCTCGGGCGTCGGGTTCTCGGCAGTGGCGGGGGCGGATCCAGATGCGACGAAGGCCAGCACGTCGTCGCGCGTCACTCGCCCTCCCGAGCCGCTGCCGCGGACCTTCGAGATGTCGATGCCGTGCTCGCGCACGAGGCGGCGGACGGCCGGGGTCATGCGCGTCGTCCCGTCGCCGGCGGGCTCCGATGCGGCGGCCGGTTGCGTGTCGGCGGGAGCCGGAGCGGGAGTCGACGCCGCGGGCGGCTCGGCTGGAGCCGCAGCAGCCGCCGGTGCAGGTGTCGGCGCTGGGGGTGCGGCGGGCTCGGGTGCGGGCTCAGCCTTGACCGCGGCCGACGGCACAGGGGTTGGCGCCGGCGCGACAGGCTCCGGGACGGAGGTCGCGGCCGCGGCCGGTGCGGGCTCTGGGGTGGCGGGCGCTTCCGCCGGTGCGGGGGCCGGGGTGGCGGGCGCTTCGGCCGGTGCGGGGGCCGCGGCCTCAGCGGTGCCTCCATCGGTCTCGATCTCGGCCAGCGGGGTGCCGACCTTCACCGTCTGGCCGTCGCCCACGATGATCTTGGTGACGGTGCCGGCGACCTCGGCGGGCACCTCCGCGTTGACCTTGTCGGTGACCACCTCGAAGAGCGGGTCGTACTGCTCGACCTTGTCGCCCTCCTTGACCAGCCAGCGCTCGATCGTCCCCTCGGTGACCGATTCACCTAGCTGCGGCATCTTGATGGTGGTTGCCATGCGCGTCAGGGTAGCGGATCAGTACGAGGCGAGCGTGCGGGCCGCCTCGACGATCTTGGCGGGGCTCAACATGAACCAGTCCTCGAGGTTGTGGTGGAACGGAACGCCGGGCACCTCGGGGCCCGCGAGCCGGGTGACGGGTCCGTCGAGGTGCTCGAATCCCTGCTCGGCGATGATCGCGGCGACCTCTGCGCCGAAGCCACCGAAGCGGTTCGCCTCGTGGACGACCAGCGCCTTGCCGGTCTTGGCCACCGATGTCAGCACCGCGGCGGTGTCCAGCGGGCGCAGGGTGCGCAGGTCGACAACCTCAGCCTCGACGCCGTCCTCGCGAGCGAGCGTCTCCGCCGCCTCGAGCGCGCAGAAGCGCATGTAGCCGTAGCAGAAGATCGAGAGATGCCTGCCGGGTCGCGCCACCTCGGCCACGCCGATCGGCACGACATGGTCGCCGTCGGGGACCTCCGCCTTGAAGAGCCGATACGTCTTCTTGTGCTCGAAGAACATGACCGGATCGGGGTCACGCACCGAGGCCTTGAGCAGCCCCTTGGCGTCGGCCGGCGTGCCGGGGGCGACCACCTTCAGCCCGACCGTCGAGGTGAAGTAGGCCTCGTTGCTCTGCGAGTGGTACAGCGCACCGTGCACCCCGCCGCCGTACGGCATGCGGATCACCATCGGCAGGCCGAAGGCGTTGTTGGACCGATACCGCATCCGGCTGATCTCGGACACGATCTGGTTGAAGGCTGGGTAGACGAAGTCGGCGAACTGCATCTCGGCGATGGGGCGCAGACCGTAGATGGCGGCACCCGCCGCCGCCCCGGCGATCATCCCCTCGGTCAGGGGCGTGTCGAGGACCCGCTTGCCGCCGTACTTGGCCCACAGCCCGTCGGTGGCGCCGAAGACCCCGCCCTTCTTGCCGACGTCCTCGCCCAGGATCATCACGTTCGGGTCGCGCTCCAGCTCCTCGTCCATGGCGGCGCGGATCGCCTCGAGGATGTTCAGCTCGGCCATCAGCCGTCGCCCTCCTCGGCGTACACCCAGCGTTCGGCGGCGGCGACATCCGGCTCGGGTCGGGCCTCGGCGCGCTTCGAGGCCTCGTTGATCTCGGCCTTGACCTCGGCGCGGTACTGCTCGTCGAGCTCGGCCGTCAACAGCCCAACCGCCATCAGGCGGCCGGCGAAGAGCGGGATCGGGTCGTGCTGCTTGAGGTCCTCCACCTCGCCGGAGTCGCGGTAGCGGCGCTGGTCGTCATCGGAGGAGTGGCTGGTCAGCCGGAAGACGACGGCCTCGATCAGGGTCGGCCCCTCGCCGCGACGAGCCCGCTTGTGCGCCTCCTTGGCGGCGGCGTAGCAGGCCAGGGGATCGCCGCCGTCGACGGTGACCCCGGGGAAGCCATATCCCTGGGCGCGAGCCGCGACCGAGAGGCCGCCGACCTGCTGATCCAACGGAACGCTGATGGCCCAGCCGTTGTTCTCGCAGACGAAGATGACCGGAAGCTTGTGGACGCCCGCGAAGTTCATCGCCTCGTGGACCTCGCCCTGGTTGCTCGTCCCCTCTCCGAAGGAGGTGATGGCGACCACGTCCTCGCCCTTCACCCATGCGCCCATCGCGATCCCCACCGCGTGCAGGACCTGGGTGCCGACCGGCGAGCTCAGGGAGACGATGTGATAGCGTGCCGCGCCGTAGTGGCCAGGCATCTGGCGGCCGCCCGACGACACGTCGTCGCCCTTGGCGAGGTGCGCGGTGACGATGTCCTCGGGAGTCATCCCGAAGGTGATGGCGGACGCGATGGAACGGTAGTAGGGGGCCATCCAGTCCTGGTTCGGGCGCATCGGCCAGGTGATCCCGATCTGCGCCGCCTCGTGCCCCTGCCCGGAGATGATAAAGGCGATCTTGCCGGCGCGCTGCATCAGCCACATCCGCTCGTCGACCGCGCGGGCCAGCAGCATCTGGCGGTACATCGCCAGCACGTCGGCGTCGGTCAGGCCGAGCGCCTTGTGTCCGAGCTCCGCGACCTTGGTGTTCGCCATCAGTTCAATTGTCTCAGACGTGGATCGCCGCGCCATCGACGGCGAGGGCCGCCTCGACCAGCACCTCGGTCAGTGTCGGATGCGCGTGGACCGACATGGCGATCTCCCCGGCCGTCCCCTCCAGCAGCAGCGCCAGCGTCGGCTCGCTGAGGAGATCGCCCGCGTGGGCGCCGATCAGGTGCGCGCCGAGGAGGAGGCCGCTCCCCGCGTCGGCGACAAGCTTGGCGAATCCGTCGACCTCGCCCACGATGGTCGCCTTGCCGAGCGCCCGGAACGGGAAGGAGCCGACCTTGACCGTGTGGCCGGCATCGGTCGCCTGGGCCTCGGTCAGACCAACCGACGCGATCTCGGGCCGGCAGAAGGTGACGCGCGGCATGAGCTCCATGCGCACCGGCTCGGGGTCATGGCCGGCGATCCTCTCGACCGCGACCACCGCCTCGTGGCTGGCCACGTGCGCCAGGGCGTAGCCCGGCACGATGTCGCCGATGGCGTACAGGTGCGGCACCCCGGTCTGCATGTAACCGTTCACCTTCACGAAGCCGCGCTCCATCTCGACGCCTGGGATCTTGTCGAGGCCGATCTCGTCCGTGACCGGGCGCCTCCCGACCGCCACCAGGATGACGTCGGTCTCCATCTCGACCCGTGTCTTGCCGTCGCGTGCCTCGACCGCGAAATGCACTCCGCGCTTGGTGCGCTCGATGCTCTTGGGATCGATGCTCGACGAGGCGTAGATCTTGACGTTGCGCTTCTTGAAGATGCGGGTCAGCTCCTTGCTGACGTCCGCGTCCTCGAGCGGCACGATGCGGTCCAGGTACTCGATCAGGTGCACCTGCGCCCCGAGGTCTGCGTACAGGCTTGCCCACTCCACCCCGATGGCGCCGGCGCCGACGATGGCGACTCGCGCCGGCACCGTCTCGCGTGTCAGCGCCTCGTCCGAGGTGATGATCAGGTCGCCGTCGACGTCCAGCCCGGGGAGGCTGCGCGGCGCCGAGCCGGTGGCCAGGATCAGGTCCGTGCCGGTGGCGTCCACCTCGCCCGATTCGCCGCCGCTGACGTGCACGCTGGTTGGGCTCGTCAGCGTTCCGGTGCCGCGCAGGACGGTCACGCCGTTTTTCTTCATGAGGAACTCGACGCCCTTGACGTGCTTCTCGACCACGGCGTCGCGCCGCTTGCCGAGGGCGGGGTAGTCGAGCGTGATCCCATCGCCGCCGGCGAGCCCGAACTCCGCGCCCTGCTGAGTCACCCGATGCAGGAGGTCGGCGGTCTCCAGCATCGCCTTGGTCGGGATGCAGCCGCGGTTCAGGCAGGTGCCGCCCATCCTGCCGCGCTCCACCAGCCCCACCTTCAGGCCGAGCTGCGCCGCGCGGATGGCGCCCACGTAGCTCATCCCGCCGCCCAGGATCAGGACATCGAAGTGCTGCGCGTCGCTCATGCCGGAGTCACCGGCCGAGCCAGCGGCCGTCCCTCGTGGGCAACCATTGTGGCGCGCCAGCCCTCCGACACCGGCATCGGCTTCTCGATGTCATAGTCGAAGGCGACCAGCACGGCTTCGGATCGGGCCAATTCGCGGGCCTCCTGGTTGATGAGCAGGTGCGACATGCCGATGCTCGTGCGTCCGATCCAGTCGACCCGTGAGCCGACCTCGACCGCGTCACTGAACAGCACCTGCGACAGATAGTCGATCTTCAGCATGGCCAGGATGAAGGGCATGCTGACCGGGTCGACCCCGGTCCCCAGCACATCGCGCAGGTAGAGAACACGCCCCTGCTCCACGTACGTGGCGATGACCGCATTGTTGACGTGCCCGAAGGGATCCAGGTCTCCAAGGCGCACCTCGAGGCGCGTGCGGTGACGGAATTCATCGATCACGGGAACCCGATTCTACACGGGCCGCCAGTGCCGGCTGTCAGATCGCCTCGGCGACTCGGTCGATCAGCGCGGCGAGCAGCGTGGTGCGCGGGACGACGCTCGACAGGTCGAGCCACTCGTCGGCCGAATGGTCGTCGCCGCCGATCGGGCCAAGGCCGTCGAGGCTGGGCAATCCGGCGGCGGTGGTCGTGTTCGCGTCGCTCGCCCCGCCGGTCAACGCCTCGTGCAGCTCGAAGCCCATCTCCGCCGCGATCGCGATGGCGAGCTCCGCCATGCGGGCGTTCCCTGCGGTGCGCTCCATGGGCGGGTGGAACGCCGCCTGGCGCAGCTCGGCCGAGACACCCTCGAGGGTGGGATGGGTGACGATCTCACGCACCTCGGCCACGGCCAGGTCGAACTCCGAGGCAGTGGCCGCGCGCACGTCGAGCTCCAGTCGGCAGGCCGCCGCGACCACGTTCGGACGGGTCCCGCCCTCGATCACGCCGGCATTCAGCGTCACGCTTGGCCAGCGCCCGTTCAGCGCGTGCAGGGCCAGCACCTGGCGCGCCGCCTCGACGATCGCGCTGCGACCCTTCTCCGGCTCGACGCCGGCGTGCGCCGCGCGGCCGCTGATCGTCACCTCGTAGTCGGCGATCCCCTTGCGGGCGCTGACGATGTCCCCGTTGGCGCGGGCGCACTCGAGCACCAGGGCCGCGTCGTGATCGGCGACCAGCCGACGGATGTGCGGGGTGCTGAAGGGCGAGCCGATCTCCTCGTCGGGGTTGGCGACGAAGGTCACAGATGGTCGACGATCGATGGCGTGCAGGGCGGCCAGCGCGTGCAGGCCGGCGAGCAGCCCGCCCTTCATGTCGCTGACGCCGGGCCCGGTGGCTCGCTCGCCGCTGACGCGGAAGGGGCGTTCGGCGGCGGTGCCCGGCTCGAAGACGGTGTCCATGTGGCCGATGAGCAGGAGGCGCGGACCGCTGCCCGACAGCCGGCCGATGACGAGGTCGCCCAGCTGCCGCTCCCGACCCTCCGGGCGATGCGGGATCCGCTCGACCGCCGCCCCGAGCTCGGCCAGCGAGGCGCCCACCCCATCCGCGACGCGGTTGACTCCTGTCGGCGTGTACGACCCGCAGTCGATCGCGACCAGCGTGGAGAGCTCGTCGACGAAGCGCGGGTAGCGTGCGGCGACGGCGGCCTGGAGGCCGGCGGGGAGGGTCACGGCGCGTGAGTATACTGCCGGCCATGCCGAACGACGCGCGGCCGGAGGCCGAGGTCGAGCTGCTCGAGCTGCGCGTGCTGGACGGCCCCAATCGGTTCTTCAATCGGCCCGCCATCAAGCTGGAATTCGGCTCGGAGACGCCGTCGGCGGCCGCCGACGTGGCCGCTGCCGCCGCCCTCGCCCTCCGGCGCCTGCACGTCGCACTGGACCTCCCCGTCCCGCGGGTGACGGTTCGCCATTCGCATGACCACCGGCGCGCCGCGATTGCCTTCCCGTGGCGACGGCGGGCGCGCTCCCAGGCCATCGCAGCGGCGGCGGCACGGATCGCCACCGGTACCAGCACCGCGCGGCACGAGCTGCGCTCGCTGCGGGCGGTGGCGGCCGGCCCGATGCCCGACCTGCCGCGTCCCAGGATCCCGGTGGTGGCGATCACCGGCACCAACGGCAAGAGCACCACCACTCGGCTGATCGCCCACATCGCCACGGTCGCGGGGATGAAGGTGGGGATGACCAACTCGGACGGGATCTACATCGGCTCCGAGCTGGTCGAGGCGGGGGATTGGACCGGCTTCGGCGGCGCCGGCCGCGTCCTGGCCCAGGCGGGGCTCGAGCTGGCCGTGCTGGAGACGGCCCGCGGCGGGATCCTGCTGCGTGGCATCGGCTATGCGGCCAACGACGTCGCGGTGGTCACCAACGTCTCGGCCGATCACCTGGGCCTGCAGGGGATCGACACGCTCGACGAGCTGGCCGAGGTGAAGGGGACGGTGACGCGGATCACAAAGCGCTCAGGCTGGGTGGTGCTGAACGCCGACGATCCCCGGGCGTGGCGCATGCGGCGCGAGACGAAGGGCCACTGGTACGCATTCACGCTCGACCCGGAGAATCCGCACGTCGAGCTGGCGCTCGATCGTGGGGGCCGGGCCGCCGTGGTCCAGCGCGGCTGGTTGATCCTGCTGGGAGCCGGTCGCCGCCCGCTGCGCCTGGCCCGGATTGCCGACCTGCCCGTCACGTTCGCCGGGCTCGCCGAATACAACGTGGCCAACGCCCTGGCCGCGGCTGCCGCGGCCGATGCCCTCGGGATCGAGGTCACGGCGATTGCGGACGGGCTTCGCAGCTTCGCCCTGGACAGCGAGGTGAACCCTGGCCGCCTCAACCTGTTCGAGCGCGGCGGGCTGCTGGTGGTGGTCGACTTCGCCCACAACGAGGCCGGCCTGGCGGGGTTGCTGGAGGTCTGTCGCAAGCTGGTGACCGCCTCCGCGCGTGCCTCGCGCCACGGGAGGGGCAAGGTGCGGTTGGGGATCGGCACCGCAGGCGACCGCACCGATGAGATCCTCCACAGCCTGGGCCTCCTCGCGGGAGCCGGGGCCGATGACGTGGTGATCGCCGAGAAGCTGCATTACCTGCGCGGGCGCGACCGGGAGGAGATGAACGAGATCATGCGGGCCGGCGTGGCCGAGGCGGGCTACGTCGGCGCGGTGCAGGCCCTGGCGACCGAGGTGGAGGCGCTCGACACGCTGGTCGCGCGTGCTCAGCGCGGCGACGTCGTGGCGGTGATGACCCACGCGGAGCGGGCGGAGGTCTTCGCCTGGCTGGAGGCCGAGGGCTTTCGGCCGGTCGACTTCGACCGATTGCGGAAGCTGGTCGGCGCCTAGCCGTCGACCTCGATGGCGACCATCTCCTCGAGCTCGTCGTCCATCGTGTCCAGGGCGTCCAGCATCGACGACGGCTCGCTCGCCGACGCCCCGCCGTGCTGTCGGCGCTGCAGCTCCTTCCACACGTCGTTGGCATGGTCGACGCAGACCACCACCACGTCTCCCTCGTGGCCCATGTCCAGCGCGTAGCGGGTCGCCATCATCTCGTCGAGCACCGTCTCGACGCTCGTGCAGCGGGCGCCACGCGTCATCTCCTCGCGCACGCCCCGTTCGATGAGGGCCGCCGTCTCTCCGCGCGGCCGGCCGCGGTTGTTGGCGTCCTCGCGCACGACGATCGTGTCGAAGTGCGTGGCGGCGATCCGCCCCAGCTCGATGATGTCGTCGTCACGCCGGTCACCGGCCGTCGCCAGGACCCCGATTCGCTGGCCGGTGACCAGGGCGCGGCGGCCGCTGGCCGACGGCTCGGCAAGCCGGCCCACGAAGTCGCCCAGCGCCGACACCGCCGGCGCGTTGTGCGCGTAGTCCACGATCACCCGGTATCCGTCCAGCTCGAACATGTTCAGGCGCCCGGGAGCCATGAAGTAGCTGGTCGTGAAGGTCCGCAGCCCCTGGCGCACGTCGTGCAGGTGCGCCCCGGCGGCCCAGGTCGCGGCCGCCGCGGCCAGGGCGTTCTGCACGTTCATACGCGCCCGCCCCTCGAAGGTCGCCGGCAGCAGGTGCGTCCAGACCAGCGGCAGGTTCTTGCGGCCCTGGCGCAGGACGATCATGTCGCCGTTGCGGCCGGGCTCCACCGTGACGGCCCGCCGGCCGCGGCTCGCCTGGCGACGGATCGCCTCGTTGTTCGGATCCATGCTGAAGTAGATGACCGATCCGGAGCAGTGGCGACCCATCGCAGCGACGAGCGGGTCGTCGGCATTGAGCACGGCGGTGCCGTCGCGCGGGACCGCCTCCACCAGCACCTGCTTGACGGCGGCCAGCTGGCGCATGGAGGTGATGCCGCCCAGCCCCAGGTGGTCGCCGGTCACGTTGAGGACGACCGCCACGTCGTTGCGGTCGTAGCCGAGCCCCTCGCGCAGGATGCCGCCGCGGGCGACCTCGAAGACGGCCATCTCGACGTTGGGATTCTGGAGGACCGTGGATGCCGACTTGGGGCCGCTCATGTCGCCGCGTCGGATGAGGCGCCCGTCGACCACGATGCCATCAGTGCTGGTCATCCCGACCTTGCGCCCCATCCCCTTGAAGATGTGCGAAATCATCCGGGCGGTGGTCGTCTTGCCGTTGCTGCCGGTGATGGCCACGATCGGGATGCGCGCGGCCGATCCGGGCGGGAAGAGCATGTCGATCACCGGCTTGGCGACGTATTGCGCCTCGCCCTCGGTCGGGTGGGTGTGCATCCGGAAGCCGGGCGCGGCATTGACCTCGACGATGCCGCCCCCCGTCTCGCGCACCGGGGCGCTGATGTCGGGGCAGATGAAGTCGATGCCGGCGATGTCGAGCCCCACCACGCGCGCGGCCAGCTCGGCTATCTCCGCGTTCTCGGGGTGCACCTCCTCGGTCCGGTCGATGCTGATGCCGCCGGTACTCATGTTGCCGGTCCGTTTCAGGAAGACGCGCGTGCCGTCCGGTGGGACGTCGGCCAGGGAGAACCCCTGCTCGGCGGCATAGGCCACCGACTCATCGTCGACGTTGATGCGGGTCAGCACCTTCTCGTGGCCGATGCCGCGCCGCGGATCCGCGTTGGTGGCCTCGATCAGCTCGGTCAGCGAATGCGTTCCGTCGCCGTCGACGTGGGCGGGGATGCGCTGCGCCACCGCGCGCAGGACGCCGCCGATCACCAGGCAGCGGTAGTCGTTGCCGGTGAGGAAGCTCTCGACCACCACGCCCCCGTTGCGGGACTCGCGTCGCGCGATCGCGTAGCCGTCGCGCACCGACGCCTCGTCGGCGAGGTTGAGGATCACGCCGCGCCCGTGGTTGCCGTCGAGCGGCTTGACCGCCACCGGGTAGCCGATGCGGGCCGCGGCAGCAACCGCCTCATCGGCGTTGCGGACGACATCGGCGCGGGGGACCGGCGCCCCGGTGCCGGCCAGGAGCTTGTTGGTCAGCTTCTTGTCCGAGGCGATGTCGACGCCCAGCGAGCTGGTGTTCGAGGTCATGGTGGCGCGAATCCGCTTCTGGTGGACGCCGTGTCCCAGCTGCACCAGCGACTGGTCGTTGAGCCGGATCCACGGGATGTCGCGCAAGCTGGCCTCGTCGAGCAGCGCCTGGGTGGAGGGCCCGAACGCCGCCCGCTCGGCGAGCAGGACGAGCTGCTCGAACTCGGTCGCCAAGTTGAAGTCCGGTGACGGCTCGACGAGGTGGTTGACGAGGCGCACGGCCAGCCGCCCGGCGGCCAGGCCGACGCTCTCCTCGGCGTACGAGTAGACGACGTGATAGCGGCCCGGCTCGCCGGTGCTGCGGGTCTTGCCGCGCCCGACCTCGGTCCCGGCGTCGCGCTGGAGCTGGAGGGCGATGTGCTCGGCGACGTGCCCGACCCAGGTGCCGTCCTTCAGGCGCTGCTCGAATCCGCCGGCGCGGCCGGTCCCGCAGGAGTGGAGCCCGACGCCGGGAAGCATCGACAAGAGGCCGTCCGTGAAGCCGGGGATCAGGTTGGTGGGGAAGGCCTCCAGCATCCCCAGATCGACGACCAGCTTGATGGTGGGCTCGTAGCTCCAGTAGTTCGGGCCGCGGTAGACCCGGGTCTCGACGATCCGCAAGGTCCCGCGCGGCGTGTCGCTCGAGGCTGCCTTTCCGGCTGCACTGCGACGCGGTCCGCTGACGGCACCCTTCACGCGACCCTTCGCGCGACTCTTCGCGCGCTCGGTCGTCACTCGCTCGCCTCTTCGTCGCGGTGGGCGCGCATGGCGCGCCGGCGAGCGCGCTCCGGGGCGGCGCTGTCGGCCCCCTCCGCCGCCACGCGCCGGATCAGGCGGCGCGCCTTGTTGCCGGCGGCGATCAGCTGGTTCTGCTCCCGATCGCTGACGTGGACCGAGCGCAGCGGGGTCAGCAGCCGCCGGCGGCGCAGGTCGAACCGGTAGCCGCTCGGCAGCGAATGCAGGATCACGCCGCTGACCATGATCGGCCGGTGCCGCTTGACCTCGTACGCATCGGTCTCGAGCCGGGCGGGATCGAGGATGGTGACCGAGCCCTTCCCGAGCACCTCCATCACGCCCGATGGGCTGACCAGCGCCGCGGTGTCCTCGTCGACGCCGACGCCGATCAGAGCGGGTGACTGCGCAATCAGCGCCAGCAGCCGGCCGATCCGGTTCCGCTGCTCGAAATGCTGGTCGATGATCACCCCCGGCAGCAGCCCGAGCCCGGCGCTCATCTGGGTCATGCGCTGCTTCGGCGACGTCCCGCTGGTGCCGAATGCCACCATGTGGCTGCTGATCGCCGAGGCGCCCGCGCTGGTGCCCGCCACGATCGTGCCCTGCCGGTGCCGCTCGATGATGGCCCGCCCCAGGGCGGTTCCGCCGATCACGCTGGAGAGCCGGAGCTGGTTGCCGCCGGTCATGAAGATCCCGGTCGTGTCGGCCAGCTGTGCCGCAACCGCGGGGTCGTTCGCCTCCTCGCGGGTGATCGGGCGCAGGCCGATGACATCGGGGATGCCGAGCTGTCCGAACAGGGACCGATACAGGTCGGTCGCCTCGTCGCCGAGCGACGAGGCGGTGGAGATGATCGCCACCCGACCCGATGTCCCGCCGGCCAGGGACGCGAACCGCGACAGGATCTGCCGCTGTCGGAGCTTCTCCTCAGCGCCGCCGATGATCAGCAGGTGACCTGGGCGGGCGGCGCCCGGGCGTGAGGTATGGGCCATGTTCCCCGGCAGCATAGCAACGCTAGACTCGATCGGATGTCCAGCAGTGATGAGGGCGGTGACGTTCGCGTCGATCTCCGCGATTACTACGCGGTGCTCGGCGCCGAGCCGTCGGCCACCGTGGCCGAGCTGCGCTCGGCTTTCCGCGAGGCGGTCCTGCGGCATCATCCGGATCGGAGTGCCGAGAACTCCCTGGCCACCCGGCGCACCTCGGTCCTGAACCGCGCCTGGGGCGAGCTGCGCGATCCGGTCCGCCGGCTGCACTACGACCACGCCCTGGAGCGCGGGACGGCACCGACCCTGGCCTGGCCGCTCGGCTCGGACGAGGCGCCGTCGCCGTCTCGTCGCCTGCGCCGCGTGGCCCGCCCGCTGCGCACGCCGTGGCACACGCCCGAGTTCCGCAGCGTGCACGGCTTTCGCGTCCCGACCCAGGTCTTCATGGCCGGGCCGGCCGCGCAGCGGGCCTGGATCGTGGCCAACCACATCGACGGCCAGGACTGGCGCGACCACCGCGAGCGGTACTGGCTCCGGTTCGCGGCCGCCTACTACCGCGACCGTGGCCGAACCGACGACTGGCTGGGCGCGCTGGAGCGGCTGGTGCAGCTGGACGGCACCTTCGAGACGCTGGTGCGCGCCGACCTGCGCGCCGCGTACGTGTCGGCGAGCGAGTTCCTGCGCGGGGTGGGCTTCCTGCGCACGGTGGGCCAGGGCTATCCGCCGGGCACGTCGCAGCGGAAGTGGGTCGACCGCGAGCTGCGCGCATTGCTGGCCGAGTACCGCGACGCGCGCGTCCGGAAGGGCCGTCCCGAGGATCGGGCGGAGGCGGCCGAGCTGCTCCTCAACTACCTGGAGGCGCTCGAGATGCCCGCCGCCTTCGCCGACGTGCGGGCCGCGATCAAGGCCCACCTGCGGGCCGGCCACGCCGGCCGCGCGGCGGAGCTGCTGGAGCGCGCGGTGGGGGCGCCGATCACCGAGCCGGCTCGCCGATTCAGCCTGGTGCAGCTGCTCACCGAGGGCGGGCAGCTGGATCGCGCCTCCGCCATGCTGGCCGGGATCGCCCGCGGCGACTACCCCGAAGCGCTCGACCGCCGCCTGCTGCGAGGGGATCCTGCGCGCCGTATCGCGGCTGCCCGCGTCCGCCTCGAGCGAGCCCGGCTGCGCGCGGCTGGCTGAACCCGCCGATCGCTACGGGGCGGGAACGACCTCGACCGGTCCGATGCCGAGCGCCTCCAAGGGTTCGCGTATCGTCGCCGCATCGCCCACCGCCAGCATGAGGAGCTCGGTCGGGCGGATCAGCTCGGTCGCGGCGGCGTGCAGCTCGGCGAGACCGACGGCCTCGAGCCGGTCCCGATAGGTCTGCCAGAAGTCGTCGGCCAGGCCATACACCGCGATCGGCTCGATCGCGGCGGCGATGCCCCCGGTCGATTCGAAACGCAGCGGGAAGATGCCGATCTGGTAGTCGCGCGCCTCTTTGACCTCCGCTTCGCCGAATGGCGCCGTCCGCGCCGCCTCGAGCAGCGCAACCAGCTCGGCAATCGCCGGCGCGGTCACGGCGGTCTCCACCGCCGTCGCCGCGGTGAAGACGCCGGCGGAGCGTCGTGTATCGAACCCGCTGCGGGCCGAGTACGTGTACCCCAGCTCCTCTCGCAGCCGACGGTTGAGGCGTGACCCGAACGTGCCACCCAGCACGGTCGACATCACGATGGCGGGGAAGTAGCGGGGGTCATAGCGATCGATCCCGATGTGGCCGACGCGCAGCTCGCTCTGGACCGATCCAGGTCGATCCACGATCACGATCCGCCGGGCTCCGCCAGCGTGCGGGACGATGGTGCGGTGGCCGGGGCCGACCCCATCCCAGCTCGCCAGGTGACGTTCGACGGACGCAGCGACGGCATCATCGTCGAAGGCGCCGGCGATGACGAGGTGCGCAAGGCCCGGGCGGTAATGCGCCGCATGGAAGGCGATGACATCGTCGTGCGTGAGGGCCTCGACCGTCTCGGGTCCGCCGGCGGAGAGACGACGGTACGGCGTATCAGCGGCGTAGGCGTGCATGAGAAAGCTCTCGTCAGCGAGCCGGCCGGGCTCGGAGCGAGCCTGGAGGATATCGGCCAGCCGCTCCGCCCTGAGGCGCTCGAACTCGCCCACGTCGAATCGTGGCTGACGGATCATCTCCGCCAGCAGGCCGAGCCCCTCGTCGAGATGCTGCGGCAGCGACTGGAACGCCCCGCGGGCGTGGTCCCAATTCGACTCGCTGCTGACCTCGATCCCCAGCCGCTCCGTTGCCTCGGCGAACGCCGCTGCGTCCAGCCGCCGCGTCCCGGTCACCAGCAGCTGGGCCGTCAGGGCCGCGATGCCGCCGTGCGCCTCGTCCTCTGCCGCGGCACCGCCGTCGACCAGCAGGTGAACGTTGACAAGTGCCGATCCGGCGATCGGGACGGTCCACACGTTGAGGCCGTTGGCAAGCTGACGGCGCGAGAAGGACGGGAAGTGGTAGGGACGGGGGACGCCCGCGGCGGGCCGCAGCGGGTTGAGGGTGCCGGTCATGCGCCAGCCTCGGCTGACTCGGCCGGCAGATAGGTGAGGACCACCCGGTTGTCTGCGCGCAGGCTGGCGGACATCGCCTCGCGGACGCGGCCGGCGTCGACCGCCTCGTAGCGGCTGACCTCGGCATTGAGGCGCTCCGGCTGATCGAAGAGGCAGGCGTACATCGAGAGCCGATCCGCTCGCTCGCTGATCCGCTCCAGGCTCGATTCGACCCCGGCGGCGTGCATGTTCCGCACCCGCTCCAGCTCGTCGTCCGCGGGGCCGTCGGCGGTCAACCGGTCGACCTCTGTCCACAGCGCCGCCTCGAGTGTCGCCGGCGCGACGCCAGGTCGAGCGGTGACAAAGATCGTGAAGATGGCTGACCCGCCGACCAGCGGGAAGGCAAAGGTGGTCACGTCCTGGGCGACCTGCTGCTCCCGTACCAGGGCCCGATACAGACGCGACGCCCGTCCGGAGCCGAGCAGATCGATGGCCACCTGGAGCGCGTCGAAGCCATCGGATCCGAAGGTCGGCATCCGGTAGGCGGCGTAGATGCGGGGTAGCGGCACCTGGTCCTGAACCTCCAGGCGGCGCTCGGTGCCGATGATCCTGTCGAGCGCGATGGATGGCGGTTCCGGGATGGCGGGATTGGCCGGGATCGGCCCGAAATGCTTCTCGATCATGGCCAGTGCGGAGGCGGGATCGAAATCACCGGCAACGGTCAGGACCGCGTTGTTGGGGGCGTAGTAGGCGCTGAAGAACTCCTTCACATCGGCCAGGCTGGCGGCGTCCAGGTCCTCCATGGAGCCGATGGGCGGGTGGTGGTACGGGTGCGACTCGGGGAACAGCAGCCCTTGCATCTTTTCGTCCCAGGTCCCGTAGGGCTGGTTGTCCACCGACCAGCGCCGCTCGTTCTTGACCACGTCACGCTGGTTGTCGAGCTTCTCCTGCGTCATCGCCGGCAGCAGGCTGGCGAGCCGATCCGATTCGAGCCACAGCGCGAGCTCGAGCTCGTGGCTGGGCAGCGCCTCGAAGAAGTTCGTCCGGTCGAACCAGGTGGACGCGTTCAAGGTTCCCCCGGCAGCCTGCACCTGGTCGAAATGCTCGCCCTTGGCGACGTTGGCGGACCCCTGGAACATCATGTGCTCGAAGAGGTGCGCGAACCCGGTCTTGCCCGGCTTCTCGTGCCGGCTGCCGACGTCGTACCACAGGTTGACCGCCACGATCGGCGCTCGGTCGTCGTGCGACAGGATCACGCGCAGGCCGTTCGCCAGCTGGTGGCGGTCGATGGGGACGTGGGGCACGGCGGCAAATCTCCAGGCTGGCAAGCGGAAGCGGCGGAAGGCTACCACGCGCCGCCGGCCCCTAGGAACGGTCCGCCCGGATCACCTGGTCCATGCGCCGATCCGGCACGAGCCAAACCGCCACGACCCCGACGTTGATCAGCATCGAGACGAGCGGAGCAACGAGCGCGACCGGGATCGCGATCGCGAAGAGGACGCTGGAGAGCTTGCCTTTCGCATCGCGCCCGATCGCCTCGGCGAGCGCTGCCGGCTGCCCGGGTGCGCTGATTAATGCGCGGACCAGGACGTAGTACGCCGCCCCCGCCATGAACAACAGCCCGGTGTAGGTCGCCACCGGGATCGGTGCGAAGGTGGTCTGCCCGACCCACGCCGTGCCGAACGGGAAGAGGGAGAGCCAGAAGAGCAGGTGCAGATTGGCCCAAAGCGCCCGGGCGTCGATCACCTTGGCCGCCTGCAGCAGGTGGTGATGGTTGTTCCACCACGTGCCCAGCAGCGCGAAGCTGAGCAGGTAGCTGAGGAAGGTGGGGATCAGCGGCTCCAGGTTCTCGAACCGCGCGCCCTCCGGTGGCCGGAGCTCGAGGACCATGATCGTGATGATGATGGCGATGACGCCGTCGCTGAACGCTTCGAGCCGGCCCTTGGTCATCCCCGCACGCTACTCGAGAGCGCCGACCATCACCAGGTCGCTGCTGCTCGGCGCCGGAAGGCGCTCCGCCTCCACCGTCACCGCAAAGGTGGCGTAGCCGGTCAGGTCCTGTTCGACGGTGACCACGGCCACGGCGCCGCCTGTCCTGCTGAAGGTGCCAACCGCCACCGGGGTGCCTCCCGCGTCGATGAGCCATAGCTCGTACAGTTTGTCGGCCGGCAGCTTCGCCAGGTCGGCGACCACCAGCGCTGCTCCCGCACCCGGCGTCTCGACCACGTAGCCATGGCCGGCGCTGCCGTCCACGCGGAAGGCCGCTTCGCCGTCGGCGATCGCGTTCGCGACGGCGCGGAGCGCCGCGTCGCGGCGCCCAAGCTCGGACTGCAGGTTGACGTTCCAGGCGCCGACGGCCAGCAGCGCGACGACCGCGGCCAGCGCCACGGGGCGGGCGACCCGCGGGGAGAGCCAGTCCAGCCAGCCGCCGCGGGCAGCCGGCCGTGACGGGACCTCCGGCCGCTGCCTTTGCGGGGTGCGTTCGATCGTCTGCATCAGTCGATCGCGCAAGGCAGGCGACGGACTGACAGGATCAAGGGCGGCAGCCAGCGCGGGGCCGGCGCCGAGCGCCTCGTAGACCTCGACGTGGGGCTGGTCGCAGGTCGCCAGGTGCGCCCGCACGGCGGCCTCCTCGGCAGCGTCCATGGCGCCGAGCGCGAAGGCGCCGGCGAGCTCGTCGACCTGCTGGTGGGTCATCTCATCGTTCATCGGTCGTCACCGCGACTGACGCTGATGGGCGCCGCGTCACTCTGCCGAAGCAGCTCGCGCAACCGGGCGAGGGCCAGCCTGAGCCGGCCGGTGGCCGTGCCCAGCGGGACGCCGGTCAGCGTCGCGATCTCACGGTAGGTGCGCCCCCCGAAGTAGGCCAGCTCGATCGCCTCACGCTGCGCCTCCGGCAGCTCCGCCAGGGCCGCCCGCAGCTGCGCTGCCCCGAGCCGCGCGACGGCGCCATCCCACGTCGGGTTGGGGCCACTCTTGAGCAACGAGCGCTCATCGGCCTCGCCGATTTCGATGCTTGGTCGTTTCCCCCTCAACTGGTCGATCGCTCGGTTGCGCACGATCGTCACGATCCAGGACCGCAGGCCGCCGCGGGCAGGATCGAACCGGTCGATCTTCTGCCACACGGTCACGAACGCATCGTGCACAAGGTCCTCCGCCTGTTCCCGATCGGCAACGATGCGCAGCGCCACGGCCAGGGCGACCGGCGCGTGCCGGTCGTAGACCTCGCCCAGCGCATTTCGGTCACCCGACCTGATCTGCTGCGCTAAGAGCGCCTCGTCGTGGAGCGCCACTGAATCGGTCACCAAGCTTCCTCTCGGAGCTGACCTTGAACGCTCCATACCTATAACGCAATCCCAGGTGCCGCGCATCACGCCGACGGAGTGATGCGGGATCTGCTCCAAGCCGTATCCCGATCAGCGCGCTACCGCAAACGTTTTCCATGAGACGAGGAGATCTGTCCCCATGCGCACCACGACCCTGCGCACCATCGCCACGCCGCTGCTGATCCTGGGTGCCACCCTTGCCCTGGTGATTGGCTCCGCGGCATTCCGCGTCGGTGCCGCCGACCACCTCGATGCGCCAACCGTCAAGACCGACGGGCGCATCGACATCAACGACGTCTATGTCTTCCAGGGCCAGAACACCAACAACACGGTGCTGGCCATGACGATCGACCCCGCCGCCGGCATCCTCTCGCCGACCAGCTTCCGCGCCGGCGCCCTCTACGAGTTCAAGGTGAGCACCAACGGGGACGCCGTCCCCGATGTCGCCTACCGCATCAAGTTCGGCGGGCTGGCGAATGGCAGTCAGAGCCTGACCGTCCTGCGAGCCGATGGATCGGCCGACCCGGCCAATGGAGCCGGTGGCGTCCCGATCGGACGTGGCTCCAGCTACCAGACCGTTGCCCTCTCTGGCGGCGGGATGCTGTGGGCCGGCCTTCGTGACGATCCATTCTTCTTCGACCTTGACGCCTTCAAGGACTTCAAGGCCGCGCTGCTCGGCGGCTCGCTGTCCGGGCTTGCATCGTTCTGCGACGGCAATACCCGGAACTTCTTCGATGGGTTCAACGGCGTGGCCATCGTCCTTGAGGTGCCAGATTCGGCCCTCAAGCCGGGCACAGCGCACCCAACCATCAAGGTGTGGGGCACCGTCTCGATTGTCGAGAACGGCTCGCTGCACCAGGTGGAGCGGATGGGTCTGCCCGGGATCAATACGATCTTCAACCACTCTGATCCCACCAAGGAGGCCTATAACCGGGCCCGCCCGCAGAACGACGTCGCCAACTACACCGATGACGTGGCCGGGGTTGCGACCTTGATCCAGCAGCTTCTCGGGATCCCCGATCCGGCTGCGATCGCTCACGGTGCGGCCGTGGCAGCGGCCCTGCTGCCGGACGTCATCACCTACAACACGTCGAGCTCGGCGGACTTCACGGCCCTGAACGGCCGGGCGCTGAGCGATGACGTGATCGACGTGGCTCTGAACTTCACGGCCCTGGGAACGCCCACCGGCCCGCTGTCGGACTGCATCGGCAACGACAGCACCTTCTCGGCCAGCTTCCCGTATCTCGGTTCGCCGAACGCGAACTGAGCCGGACCTCCCGAGCGGACCCGGGCCGGATGGCCCGGCCCGGGTCCTCACCTTCCTACCTCGACGCGCTGAGGATCGGACCCAGACCGATGTCCACTCGATCGTTGCTCTCCCTCGACCGCACTGACGGCAGGCTGCGGCGCAGCCTCATCTTCGCGGCCGCGGCCATCCTGGTGATGGGCGGGACGCACCTGCTCGGGGCTGAGCGCCCCGTCGTCCGGCCCGAGACTCCAGCCGGAGGGCTTGCGGTCCCAAGCGTCCCGTCGATCGACCTGGGCGGCGGTGATACGGGGCCCGGTGGATTGGTGCCACCGTCGGCGCGCGTCGCCTTCTGGGAGCGGCGCGTCTCGGCGACGGGCACCAACCCCAGCTCCCTGGACCTGATCTACCTCGCAGATGCCTACCTCGAACGCTCGCGCGCCAACGGCGACCTGGGCGACCTGACCCGAGCCCAGACCGCACTCGGCAAGGCCGCGGCAGTCACCCGAGACCCAGCCGGCGTCCAGATCCGACAGGCGCTCGTGGCCTTCTCCCTCCACGAGTGGGTGATGGCTGAGCGCCTCTCGGACCAGCTGCTCGCTGCGGACCCCACCAACCTGGCAGCCTTGGGGCTGTCAGGGGACGTTTACCTCGAGACCGGTCGCATCGAGCAGGCACGCGCCCGCTACGTGGCCCTTGACGGGCTCGTTTCGTCCCCGGCCGTCTGGAGCCGCCTCGGCCGCCTCGCCTTCCTGACGGGCGACCCAGCCAGCGCCATTCGCCTCGTTTCGCGCGCCGCGGCCGCCGCGGCGGAGGAGGGAGCAGCCGACGCTGTCGCCTTCTATCGGTTCCAGCTGGCGGAGCTCTATCGCCAGACGGCGGACCTGGACCTGGCGACTGCTCAGTACCAGCTGGCGCTCGAGGCGCTGCCCTCGTATCTGCCGGCGACCGTCGGCCTCGCGCGGACCAGGGAGGCGCAGGGTCGGCGCGCGGAGGCCATCGCCCTCCTCGAGCCGGCCGTCGCGCGGCTTCCGCAGCCCGAGACGGTGGCGATGCTCGGTGACCTGCAGGCGCTGAACGGGGACGCGGACCAGGCGGAGCGGACCTGGGCCCTGGTCGATCGGATCGGCGAGGTGGCGCGAGCGACCGGCTCCGTCTATGACCGCCAGCTGACCATCTTCGATGCGGATCATGATCGGGACGTTGCCGGCGCTGTCGCCCGCGCTCGTGCGGAGCTGACGGTGCGGCCAGACGTCTACGGGTACGACGCGCTGGCCTGGGCCCTGTTCAAGGTGGGGAACGTCGAGGAGGCGGCGGTGGCCGCTCGCCAGGCGTTGTCACTGGGCACCCCCGATCCGAGGATCGCGTTCCATGCCGGGATGATTGCCGCGGCCGAGGGTCGCGTCGGGGACGCGCGAACGCTGTTGAACCTCGCAGTCCGCGGTTCGGCCATGCTCCCTCCCCTGCAGGTGCCGGTTGCCGAGGCCGCGCTCGCTTCGCTCGACATGGGCATCACACCGTGACCCGGGGGATTCGGCACCTGGTCGCCGCATTGATCGCAACGCTCGGTCTCCTGGCATCGGCCGGCATCGCCAGCGCACATCCACTCGGTAACTACACGGTGAACCGCGCCATCGGCCTGGCCGTCGGCTCGAGCGGGATCACCCTGCGCTACGTCGTCGACATGGCCGAGATCCCGACCTTCAGCGAGTTCCAGCTCATCGATCGGGACGGCAACGGCCGGCCAGATCCAACCGAGGTGGCCAGCTACGCCTCGGCGGCTTGCTCCGCCGTGCGTGCCAACCTCGACCTGCTGATCGACGGGTCAACCGTGACGCTGCAGGCGCGCAGAACGCCGCAGCTCAGCTTTCCGGCCGGGGCGGGCGGGCTTTCGACCCTTCGCCTGGTCTGCGAATTCAACGCGCGCGTCAATGCCACATCTGGACCGCGGACGATCACGGCGGCGGATGGAACGGACGACGGCCATGTTGGCTGGCGCGAGGTCACGATCTCGGCAGGGCCTGGGGTCGTGATCGAGACGTCGAACGTCCCCAGCATCAGCTCGTCGGCAGAGTTGACGAGGTATCCGACCGATGCCCTCCAGACGCCGCCCGACGTTCGCGCCGGCACGGCGGCGTTCCACCTGACGAGCAGCGGGTTGAGCGGACCTGGCGCGGAGATCCCGGCCGCGCCGACGCAGCGTTCGACGGCCGACGACCCGCTCGCCGCACTCATCAGCGGGGAGCTGACGCCGGCGGCCGCGGTGGGCGCGCTGCTGCTGGCCGTTCTGCTCGGGGCCGGCCACGCAGTTTCTCCCGGGCATGGCAAGACGCTCATCGCTGCCTACCTGATCGGCTCGAGGGGATCGGTGCGGCATGCCGCTACGCTCGGGGTGACCGTCGCCGTCACGCATACCGCCGGCGTGTTCGTGCTCGGTGCGGTGACGCTGGGGATCGGTCAGTTCTTCGTTCCCGAGCGCGTGATCGAGTGGCTCTCGGTCGCGTCCGGCCTGCTCGTGGCCCTGCTTGGCGCCGGCCTTGTCATCCGCGCGGCGCGCGGAGTGACGCGCAAGGCGTCGCACGCTGACCCGCATGCCCATCCGCACCCGCATCCGCACCCGCATCGGCACCCGCATCGGCACCCGCATCCCCGCTACGCGCCGCAGTCCCTCGACCTGCGGCGCCGAAACGTCATCACGCTGGGACTGGTCGGGGGCATGGTGCCGAGCGCGTCGGCTCTGATCGTGTTCCTGGTCGCCATCACGACCGGTCGGCTGCTGTTCGGGCTGCTGCTGATCGTCGCCTTTGGCGCGGGGATGGCTGCGGTGCTTGGCGGCCTGGCAGTCCTCACCACGGCGCTGCGCGGCACGATCCGCGCGCCGGGGAGTCTGGCCGCTCACCCATGGGCCGGATCGGCGGCAAAGAGCCTTCCGCTCGCGTCTGGCATCGCAGTCCTGGTGGCCGGGTTGGGCCTGTCGATCGGCGCGTTGGCCCGCTTCGCATGACCGCGAACGCTCGCAGCTCGCGATATGGGTTGGTGAGCGGCCAGGGATTCGAACCCTGAACCTAGTGATTAAGAGTCACTTGCTCTGCCGTTGAGCTAGCCGCCCGCCCGGAATCATGGCGGAGGTGGGGGAGGGGGTCAACCTCGCGTCAGGAGGCCGGCCTGGCGGGGCCGCCGTTCGACTCCGGCGCCTTGAGGATGTGAGCGTCGATGAACGCGCGCACGGTGTCGAGGTCCGCGGTGTCCATGTAAAGCAGCCAATCCCACGCGGTCAGTGCGATGGCGTGATCGAAGTTGGCTCCTGACCACGGCGTCAGGATCACCTTGAAGCGGTCCCCGGTGATCTGCTGCTTCACGAACTGGGTGAGCGTCGCCAGGTCTTCGGCGCTGATCAGCGCCGGCTGGTACCAGATCACGATCCCGCCGTGCTCCAGGTTGTGGATCATGCGCTCCTGCGGCTGGGCAACGGTGTAGACCCCCCACGGTCCGGGAGAGTCCGCCGACGACCAGTGCGGGCCCGATGTCGCCGGGACCGATGTGTATCCGCTTCCCGCGGTCCCCTCGGCGATGTGTGTGCGACCCGCGTCAGCCTGCCGGTCGCCGACCGTTGTGTTCCCGCCGCCACCCCCGAACAGGAGGACGAGGAGCAGGATCACCAGGCCGAGCAGCAGGATTGCGCCGATGGTGAGCAGACGCCAGTCCAGGGTGCGGGTGGTCCCCGCCCCGAGGCGCCGCCCCATCGCCTCTTCGGAGGCGCGGGAGCGGCGCTGGATGCCCGAGGTGCGTCGTTTAGCCATCGGCGGCGAAGGATAACCGAGCGCGGAGCGATGCGCGGCGGCGGAGTCGAGATCGAGCCACGCTAGAATCGGTCTCAGATGACGAACGACGAGGCTCCGCGGCGAAGCGCATTCGCGCTGTTGCGCGGGCTGATCTCCGGCATGGTTGCGCTCGCCAGGCTCGAGCTGCAGCACGGCCGCCAGGAGATCGGTGCGATGCTGGCGACGGCGAAGGGCGGCGTGATCCTCATCGGGATCGCGGTCGGGCTCGTCTTCGCGGCGGTCATCTCGCTCACGATGACGCTGATCCTCGGCCTGGCAGCCCTTGTGGGGTGGCCGGGCTGGCTGATGGCGCTGCTCGTCACCCTCCTGCTGCTGGCGATCGCCGGGCTGCTGACCTGGCGCGGGATTCGCAGGATCAAGATCGGACCGCCGGAGGAGACGATCGCATTGGTCCGAGAGGAGGTCGCATGGGCGAAACGATTGATGAGACGCGGCTAGAGATCGGCGCCCAGCGCGCCGAGCTGGAGACGACCGCAAATGACCTGCGCGAGGCGCTCGACATCGGAAAGCGGATCCGGGAGAACCCGGGGGTGGTGATCGGGATCGGGGCCGCCGCCGCGTTCCTCATCGCCGGCGGCCCACGTCGCCTGGCTCGCCTGCTGCGACGACGCCTGGCGCCGAACGCGGCCGAGCAGGCATACGACGCGCTCCCGGCCACGATGCAGGCGTGGGTCACCACCCTGGCCGATGAGGCCGGGCCGAAGGCCTCCAAGGTCCGTGACGACCTGGTGGAGGAGCTCAAGCGCTGGCGACGGGACCCGATCAAGGACAAGAAGGCCCGCCGGGAGCTGGCCAAGCAGATGGTCGAGGGACCGCCCGGTCCCGGACGCGCGGCCTGGAACGCCGCGGAGACGGCGCTGGGCCTCGTCGCCGCGGCCGTCGCGCGCAAGGCGATCCAGCGATTCCTGACCGATGAGCCGCCACCCGGCGATCGCGCCGCCGCTGCCGCCGCAGCCGCGGCGAAGCTCGGCGCCACGGCGCACAACACGGCCGCCGGTCCCGGCCCCGACGACTACGCGGGCTGGTCGAAGGGTCGCTAGGGATCCCTCGCCTACGGTTTCCCGAACAATGCCGTCATCCGAATTCGCGACCGCCCACGTCGAGACCCTCCGCACGCAGCGCGAGCCAGATCGCCCACACCGGTAGCAGGAGAGCGGCGACGATGACGAGGCTGATCAGATTCAGCGGATACGAATCGAACGACCAGAGGATCACGTTCACGATCGCGGCCAGCGCCGTGACGTAGCCGAGGTAGGCCCAGCCGATCGGCATCCCCGCGCTGAGGCCGAGCCGCGCGGCGAGCAGCACGCCGACCGCCGCCCCGATCAATGCGCCGTTGGTGAGCCAGGTCAGGGCTCCCATCAGGATGTTGTGGGTCATGAGGCGCGACATCAGCTCCTCTTTGATGAAGCCGCAGTCGCAGTATTGCGGGCTCACCGCCACCGGATGCGCGCCCATCCACAGCAGCTGCGCAGCCGCGCCGATGCCCCCGGCAAGCAGCAGCGTCCCGGTCAGAATCGGCCCGCGGCTGTCACCCGGTCCCGAAAGCCGAGCCAGCAGTCCTCCAAGCAGTCCGAGCGCGGCGAACCCGATCGCGAAGAGAGCGGCCTGCGCGATGAAGAGGGGATTCCGCGCGGTGAAATACTCGTTGCCCGCGAGGATGTCCTCGACAAAATCGCCGGATTCCGGCGGAAACGCCCCGGTGAGCCCGAGCTGGTCGACGAGCAGCAGGACGATGCCGGCCACCAGGCCAGCCACCATCACGCCGACGATTACCTTGACTGCCGTTGGCCACGCCAGCCGATTCATCAATCGCCTCCTCGCGACTCGTGCCGCCTCCGGGCACGAAAACGGCGAGGGCCGGAGTAATTCCCGCATCGATTCCGGTGGATGGTCCGGTAGAGGGTCCCGCGAATGGTCCCGTGTCCAGTTCCGCGCCTGGGGCGTTACCACCACAGGTCGGATGTTGTATCGACGCGTCGGCCAACCCGACAGTGCCGAGACGCTGTTGGCCAGGATCGGGTGCCACCTCGGGTGTCCGCCCCAGCGTCACCTCCGGTGATCGGTCGAGCGATTTCTCCGGCGCCCGCCGCGCGTACCGTAGGCCGTCGCCGGTCCCGAGTCCAGACGGTTTTCCACAATCACGG
>DASYRA010000041.1:0-15967 GCA_036004845.1 Candidatus Limnocylindria bacterium | reverse complement strand
GGCCAGTGCGCGGAGTTCTGCGGCGACCTCCACGCGCAGATGACGTTCAGCGTGGAGGCCATGTCGCGCGAGGACTTCGACGCCTGGATCGCCGCCGAGCGCTCCGGAGAATCCGCGCCGCCGCCATCCATCGGCGCCGAGGCCCCGGTCCTGAAGCTGACCGCGAAGGACATCGCCTTCGACACGCACGAGCTGGAGGTGGCGGCCGGACAACCGTTCAAGATCGAGCTCACGAACAACGACGACGTCGACCACAACGTGGGGATCTACAAGGGGGAGGAGGAGATCTTCCGCGGAGACGAGTTCTCGGGGCCCGGTGAGACGAGGACCTACGTGATCGATGCCCTCGAACCCGGCGAGTACACCTTCGTCTGCGACGTTCATCCGGGGCCGGCGATGACCGGCACGCTGACGGTCAGGTAGCGAGCGAGGCAAGCGAGGAACCGATGGCAACCACGGCGCTGACCCCGACCTCCCAGGCGTACCGCCGCTCCTGGGTGATCGAGTGGCTGACGACGGTCGACCACAAGAAGATCGGGATCCTGTACATCGTCAACTCGTTCGCGTTCTTCTTCGCGGCCGGCATCCTGGCGTTGGTGGTGCGCTCGGAGCTGGCGGTGCCGGGGCTCCAGTTCCTCGACGAGCGGACCTACAACCAGGCCTTCACGATGCACGGCACGATCATGATCTTCCTGTTCGTGGTGCCGGTCCTGTCCGGCTTCGCGAACTACATCGTGCCGCTCCAGCTCGGCGCCCCGGACATGGCGTTCCCGCGCATCAACGCCCTCAGCTTCTGGTTCCTGCCCCTCGGCGGGCTGCTGATCTTCTCGGGCTACCTGTTCGGCGGTGCGGCGGCCGAGGGCTGGACCCTCTACACACCGCTCAGCGGCGGCGAGTACTCAACCGGGGTGGGCACCGACCTGTGGCTCATCGGACTGCTGCTGGTGGGGACCGCGTCGATCCTGGGCTCGGTGAACTTCATCGCCACCATCTTCAAGATGCGGGCGCCGGGGATGTCGCTCTTCCGGATGCCGATCCTTGTCTGGACGGTGCTCGTCACCGCCACCCTGATCCTGCTCGCCACGCCGGTCCTGGCGGCCGGCATGATCGCGCTCTTCATCGACCGCAACTACGGCGGCAGCTTCTTCGACCCGAACACCGGTGGCAACCCGATCCTGTGGCAGCACCTCTTCTGGTTCTTCGGCCATCCCGAGGTGTACATCGTGATCCTGCCGGCGATGGGGGTGGTGAGCGAGATCCTGCCGGTCTTCACTCGGCGCCCGCTCTTCGGCTATCGGGCCTTCGTCTTCGCCACCATCGCCATCGGCCTCCTCAGCTTCAGCGTCTGGGCACATCACATGTTCACGACCGGGCAGGTCTTCCTGCCGTTCTTCAGCTTCATGACCGCCCTGATCGCGATCCCCACCGGCGTGAAGATGTTCAACTGGCTGGCGACCCTGTGGCGCGGCTCGATCGTCTTCGCCACGCCGATGCTGTTCGCGCTCGGCTTCCTGTCGATGTTCCTGATCGGTGGCATCAGCGGCGTGATCCTCTCCGCCCCGCCGATCGACTTCCACCTGCAGGACACCTACTTCGTGGTCGCGCACCTCCACTACGTCTTCTTCGGCGGCAGCGTCTTCGGCGTTTTCGCCGCGACGTACTACTGGTTCCCCAAGATGACCGGCCGCCGCCTCAACGAGCCGCTGGGCAAGGTCCACTTCTGGATGCACTTCATCGGCTTCAACGTGGCCTTCTTCCCGCAGCACATCCTGGGCATCGAGGGCATGCCGCGGCGCATCAGCGACTACTCGCCCGATGCCGGCTGGACCCTCCTGAACCTGGTCTCGACGGCCGGCGCTTTCCTGATCGCGGCCAGCGTGCTGCCCTTCCTGGTCAACGTGGTGGCCACCTTCATCAACGGAGAGAAGGTGGGGGACGATCCCTGGGAGGGGAATACGCTCGAGTGGGCGACCTCCTCGCCGCCCCCGCCATACAACTTCGACAAGCTGCCGCCGATCCGCAGCGAGCGACCGGTCTTCGACCTGCGCCACAAGCACGACGTCGAGCACGTCACGGTCGCGAAGGTGGAAGACCGATGACCGTCCAGGTGCCGACCAGCATGAGCGCCGACATCACGACCCACACCGAGCTCGCGCACCGCGAGGCCGGGATGCCGACGCCGCTGGTGGGGATGCTCCTCTTCATCGCCAGCGAGGTGATGTTCTTCGGCGGCCTCTTCGCCTCGTACTTCAACGCGCGCGCCGTGCACGTCGGTGAGTGGGGGCCGCCCACCGGCGCGCCCGAGCTGGAGATCCTGCCGATCGCCCTGCCGATCACGATCATCCTGGTGGCGTCGAGCTTCACGATGCAGTTCGGGGTGTGGGCCATCCGCCGCGGCGACCAGCGGGCGATGCGCAACTGGACGCTGATGACCCTGGTCCTGGGCGTCTCGTTCCTGCTCGGCCAGATCTACGACTACACGCAGCTGGGCTTCGGCATCAGCGACGGGGCCTTCGGCACAGTGTTCTACACGCTCACCGGCTTCCACGGGGCGCACGTCTTCGGCGGGGCGGTGGGACTCACGATCCTGGCTGCGCGCGCCTCGCAGGGCCAGTTCAGCAAGAAGAACCACGTGGCGGTCGAGGCGATCAGCTTCTACTGGCATTTCGTGGACGTGGTCTGGATCGCCCTCTTCAGCACCCTCTACTTCCTGCGCTAGGAGGCTGACCGCATGAACGACACCGCGTTCGGCTACCTGCTCCTGGCGATCGGGATCACGTTCGTGCTCGGCGTCGTCTACGCCATCACCAGCCACGTCAGCGTCTCCACGGTGCGGCCCAAGCCGCCACGCGGCGTCCACCTGCCGAACCCCAGCGCCCTGCCGGTGATCCTGGCCGTGGGTGGCGCCCTGCTGGGCGCCGGCCTCGCCTTCCGCGCCGACAACCAGCTCGCCAATCCCTTCCTGGCGATCCCCGGGCTGCTCGTCTTCCTGTATGCGGTGGTCGCGTGGGTCCGGGCGGCGGGGCGCGAGTGGGACGAAGTCGAGCGTAGGCCGCACGACGACGCGGCGGGGCATTGACCCGTCGATGACTGCCACCACCGGCGAGCCGATGCGCGGAGCGGTGGTGCAGCCTGCTGCGGGTCGCCTGCCGCGTTCCTGGTACGTCGCCTCGGCCGTCGCTCCGCTCCTGGTCCTCGCCGCTTGGGGCGCGCTCCTGCTGGCGCGGCCCGCGGCCCCGGTGCTGGCACGCATCGGCGATGCGGCGCCAGCGTTCGCTCTGGCCGACCTCGACGGGAACCCGGTGCGCCTCGCCGACCTTCGCGGACGCCCGGTGATCGTCAACTTCTGGGCCAGCTGGTGCGGTCCCTGCGTCGACGAGTTCCCGCTCCTGAAATCCGCGCTGGCGGCCCACCAGGGCGATCAGCTCGCCGTGGTCGGCATCGTGTTCGGCGACCGCTCGGAGGCGGCGCGCGATTTCATGGCCCGCCTGGGAGCGACCTGGCCGGCGGCGATGGACCCCGGCGACGCGATCGCGACGCGATACGGGATCTTCGCCCCGCCTGACACCTTCTTTATCGACCGCGACGGGGTCGTGGTCGCCCGCCAGCTCGGTCAGCTGCGCGCCGCCGACCTCGAGCGTGGGCTGGCGCTGATCCTGGGAGAGGAGTGATCATGGAAGACAACGTCCCGGCCGCGGTGGATGAGACCGGGCTGGTGCTCGACACCACCCACGACCTGCACCGAGATCACGTCGATCCGCAGCTCCAGGTTCAGCACCAGAACTGGCGCGTCGCGCTCCTCCCGCTGGCCATCATCGCGTTCATCATCCTCGCGTTCATCGCCGCCGCCTGGACCTTCCTGACCGCCCTCCCCTCCTGACCACCACACACCTGGCGAACGCCGCTCACGAAGGAGCTGCCACGGCCTCCGGGTAGCGCTGGGCGACGTACGCGTCGAGGATCTCCAGGAAGCGCGGCACGATGTCGTCGCCGCGCAGGGTCGTTCGTAGCTGTCCGTCGACGAAGACGGGGGCGACCGGCTCCTCGAAGGTGCCGGGCAGGCTGATCCCGATATCCGCGTGCTTGCTCTCTCCTGGCCCGTTCACGACGCAGCCCATGACCGCCACCCTGAGCTCCTCCACGCCGGGATGGGTGCGTCCCCAGACCGGCATCTGGTCCCGCAGGTAGGCGCCGATGTCGCGGGCCATCTCCTGGAAGAAGGTCGAGGTGGTGCGGCCGCAGCCGGGGCAGGCGCTGACCTGGGGCGTGAAGCTGCGCAGGCCCAGCGACTGGAGCACCTGCTGGGCGATCTGGACCTCCTCGGTCCGGTCGCCCCCCGGCGAGGGGGTGAGGCTGACCCGGATCGTGTCGCCGATCCCGCGCTGCAGGAGGACGGCCAGCCCGGCGGTCGAGGAGATGATCCCGCGTGACCCCATGCCGGCCTCGGTCAGGCCCAGGTGCAGCGGGTAGTCGCACCGCTCGGCCAGCCGGGTGTAGACCTCGATGAGGTCCTGGACGCCGCTCACCTTGGCCGAGATCACGATCCGGTCATGTCCCAGCCCGGTCTCCTCGGCGAGCTGCGCCGAGCGCAGGGCGGACTCGAGCATGGCGTCGATCATCACGTCGCGCGAGTCGCGCGGCTCGTGTAGCGCGGCGTTGGCATCCATCAGCTCGGTCAGCAGCTGCTGGTCGAGCGAGCCCCAGTTGACGCCGATGCGCACCGGCTTGCCGTTTGCGATCGCCACCTCGACGATGGCCCGGAACTGCTCGTCGTGGCGCTTGGTGCCGACGTTGCCCGGGTTGATGCGGTACTTCGCCAGCGCGGCCGCGCAGGCGGGGTACTTGGTCAGCAGCAGGTGCCCGTTGTAGTGGAAGTCCCCGATCAGCGGCACCCCCACCCCGAGTCCGTCGAGCTTCTTGCGGATGATCGGCAGGGCCTGCGCCGCCGCGTCGTTGTTCACCGTAACGCGCACCAGCTCCGATCCGGCGTGCGCCAGCTGCGCGACCTGGATCGCGGTGGCATCCGGATCGGCGGTGTCGGTGTTCGTCATCGACTGGACCACGATCGGATGTCCGGAGCCGATCAGCACGCCGCCGACGTCCACGCTCACGGTCTGGCGACGCTCGATCACGGGACGCATCGTATCGGTTCGGGCTCGATCATGCTCAGTTTGCGTTGTTGCGCAAGCACTGATGCTCTAGACTTGCCGTCATGACCGCGACCGTTCCGCCCAGCGTGGGCACGCCTGCCCCCGACCATACCGATACCCGTCACCACAAGCTCGCGATCATCGGGTCCGGCCCCGCCGGCCTGACCGCCGCCATCTACGCCTCGCGTGCCAACCTCGAGCCGATCGTCTTCGCCGGCAACACCCCGCTGGGACAGCTGATGATCACCTCGGACGTCGAGAACTACCCCGGCTTCCCCGGCGGGATCCAGGGGCCGGAGCTGATGCAGCTCTTCCGCGACCAGGCCGTGCGCTTCGGGTCCACCCTCCTGGACAAGGATGTGACCCGGGTCGATTTCAGCCAGCGCCCGCATCGGCTCTGGGTCGGTGACGACGAATACCAGGCGGACGCCGTGATCGTCGCCACCGGCGCGTCGGCGCTGTGGCTCGGCCTGGAGTCCGAGGAGCAGTTCCGCGGCCGTGGGGTGAGCGCCTGCGCCACCTGCGACGGCTTCTTCTTCCGGGATCGCGAGATCGCGGTCGTCGGCGGCGGCGACACTGCTCTGGAGGAGGCGCTGTTCCTGACCCGCTTCGCGTCGAAGGTGACGATGCTGGTCCGGCGCGAGGCGTTCCGCGGCAGCAAGATCATGCAGGACCGCGCCTTCGCGCACCCCAAGGTCGAGGTGCGCTGGAACACCGAGGTGACCGACGTTCGCGGTGAGATGACGGTGAGTGAGCTCGCGCTGCGCGACACGGTCACCGGCGAGACCTCCACCCTGCCGGTGCAGGGCCTCTTCATTGCCATCGGCTACAAGCCCAACACCGAGCTGTTCGCCGGCCAGCTGGACCTCGACGCGCGCGGTTACTGCGTCGTGGAGGGCGGCTCCAAGACCAAGGTCGAGGGCGTCTTCGTGGCCGGGGACGTCCACGATCACCTCTACCGCCAGGCGGTCACCGCTGCCGGCGACGGCTGCCGGGCGGCGATCGACGCGGAGCGCTGGCTCGAATCGGTGGGGGAGATCGAGGCCTCGACCGCGACCAACTGGTGACGACGGCCGAGGGATCTAGCCCAGCAGAAGCTCCGCCAGCTCCGCGGTGACGCCCTCACGACGCCCGTCGGCGAGGTGCTGGAGAGTCGTGCGCCAGCGGGAATCCGCGGCGAAGGCTATCTGCAGCTCGCGCTTGCCACCCTCCACGTCGCCCGCCGCGGCCAGCTCGACGCCGCGCCAGAAGACGAGCTCGTAGGCGTCCGGCGACAGCTGGCGGGCGAGCTCGTAGCGCTCGGCGGTGCTGCTGCCCGCCTTTGCGGCGTCTCCCTCCTCGTCGAGAAGGCTGTAGGCCAGCTGCATGGTGACGATCCGGCGAAGCTCCGGGACAGGGTCGGGATGGTCCTCGATGCGCATGTCCATCAGCCGTCCGCGCCAGGGCGCCTGCTGCAGCTCGGCGGAGACGACCATGATCGCAGCCGACTGTCGACCGCGGACGTCGCCGCCCTCCGCCTCGGCGGCCTCCATCGCCCGCAGCAGCCGTTCAACGAACGGCGCACCCTCGGCCAGCCCGCGCTCGTAGGCGGTGGCCATCGCCGGCCAGCACGTGTCTCGCTCCAGCAGGTTGCCCTGCACCGTGAAGCCGTCACCAACCAGGTGTCCGCAGGCGGGGATGCACTCGGCGCCGGTGTGAGCCGCGGCGCGACCCGCGCTGTCGACGACGCCGAGCTGGCGAACGCTGGCCTGCTCGTCGCCGGCCACGAGTGCCGCCACCACCGACTGCGAGGCCTGGCCGGCGCGGAGCATCTCGAGCCCCATCGGCCCGAAGCTGATGTTGACCGATGCCTGGGTCGCGATCGCGCCGACCCCCGCCTCCAGCCACGGCACGACCGGGCCGACGCCGAGGTAGTGCGACTGCACGGCGACTCCAAAGCGGCCCGTCTGCGGGTCGCGGGCGACGATGCTGTAGGTCATGGCTGCAGCGTAGCGATGGTGACAGCCACCTGTACACTCCACCGATCCCCACGAATGAGCGAAGGAGGAGCCCCATGAACGCATTCATCGTCGAGCTGCCGAACCAGCCGGGGGGCCTGGCTATGGTCGCCGAGGCGGTTGCCGAGCGCGGGATCAACATCACGGGCTTCGCCGGCGCCACCTCCGGCGAGCTGGGATCGGTCGCCTTCACCACGGACGACGAGTCGGCCACGAGGAACGCCCTGGGCGAGAAGGGCTGGGTCTACCGGGAGGTGCCGATCGTGCATGCCACCATGGAGCATCGTCCGGGCACGCTGGCCGCGGCCGCGCGCAAGCTGGCCGACGCGGGGATCAACATCGAGACCGCGTTCGTCGCCGGCATGGACGGTGACAAGGTGCAGGTCGCCTTCGGCGTGGACATCCCCGAGGCCGCCAGGCGCGCCCTCGGCTAGGCCCCGGGCAGCGGGCTCATGCGGCCGCGCGCGGCCCCAGGGCCGCCCGGCCGACGTCGGGGAGATCGGTGACGAAGCCCCAGAGTCCGTAGGCGGCCAGCTGCTGCATCCGGTCGCGATCGTTGACGACGTAGCAGCCCAGCAACCGACCGTAGGCGGCGGCAATCGTGATGAGCGGCGCCGGATCGAGGCCCAGGTCGCCCTCCCAGGGGTGCACCGCCGCGTGCGCGTGCTCGACAGCGTACATGAGCGCCGGCTCGATCGGCTGGGACGGGACCAGCAGGTAGCCAGTCGGGATCTCCGGATCGAGCGCGTGGGCCTCGTCGATCGCCCGCTCGTCGAAGCTGATCAGGCTCACAGCCCCGGCGGCGCGTACCCGGGAGCGGCGCAGGGCCTTGATCGCCGGACCCGTGGCGGCGCGAGCCTTGACCTCCACCACCAGCCCGATGCCGTCGGGCAGCCACGCGAGCACCTCGGCCAGGGTCGGCACCTTGAGCCCCTTCCCGCGGAAGGGGAACGAGCCGTCCGCCGCCTGGAAGCGGTAGCCGGCGTCGGCTGCCCGGAGCTGCTTCAGCGTCATCTCGGCGATCGAGCCGCTCAGGTCGGTGGTGCGATCGACGGTCTCGTCGTGCATCACCGCGAGCTTGCCGTCGGCGGTGAGGTGCACGTCCAGCTCGATCGCGTCGGTGCCCATCTCGACCGCGAGCCGGTACGCCTCCATCGTGTTCTCCGGCGCCACGGCGCTGGCGCCACGGTGCGCGACGACCAGCGTCATGGCGCCTCCCCCGGCGGGACGATGGCGGGCTCGAGCGGCCTGGCGAGCGGCAACTCGACATCGGGCTCTGGCTCCCGCCCCTCCGGCACTCTTCGCACGATGAGGAAGCCGACGACCATCAGGACCAGCAGGCTGAGGATCGCGATCCGGTAGGCGTCCCGGCCGATGGACGGCTGCAGCAGGCCGATGATCGCCCCGTACACAAGCGGGCCGATCACCGCGCTCGCCTTGCCCGCCAGGCCATAGAGGCCGAACATCTCGCCGATCTGGGCGGGAGGCGCCAGTCGCAGCAGCAGCAGGCGATCCGTCACCGCCACGCCACCCAGGCCAGAGCCGAGGATGGCGCCCGCCGCGAGGAACGGCAGCTTGTCCAGCGTCAGGCCGACGATGAGCAGGCCGACCGTCCACGAGCCGAGCACCCACATCAGCGTGCGTTTCGGCCCGATACGGTCGGCGAGCATGCCCCAGCCGAAGGAGGCGACCACGGCCGCGACGGTCAGGCCGATCAGCACGAACCGCGATTCGGTCTTGGTGAAGCCGATGGCGTTGATGGCGAAGAGGCTCATCACCGCGATCGCCGTGTTGATCGGGTCGGTGTAGAAGAAACGACCCACGATGAACCGCATGAGTCCCGGGAATCGCCGGGCGTTGCGGATCGTCTCGGTCACCTGCGACCACGAACGCAGGGCATCGCCGGTCCGGAAGGGCGCGCCGCGCGCCGTTCGCTCATGCACGATCGCGAAGATCGGGATGGCGAAGATGGCGAAGAGCGAGCCGATCAGGAGGAAGCTGGCCGCGGTCGTCTCTCCGTCCGCGGTGACGGTCAGGCCGAAGAGGAGCCCTGAGGCGATCGTCCCGACGTAGCCGAGCGCGACGCCCACGCCAGACAGGCGGCCCAGCATCCCGGGCCGGGCGACGTCCGGCAGCATGGCGTCGTAGTAGATCAGCGCCGCCTGGAACCCGAAGTTGGCGATCGCGAAGAAGAGCAGCCCGAGGCCGATGTCGACGAGTCCGATGAGCAGGGTGGGCACCACGCACATGACCGTGAAGACGAGCAGGTAGCGCTTCCGGCCGCCGGTGCGGTCCGACATCGCCCCGAGCACCGGCGAGACGACGGCGTTGACCGCGACCGACAGGCTCAGGGCCAGGGTGAAGACGAAGGTGCCGGTCGCCTCGCCCAGGAAGAGCGTCGCCCACGGGCCCATCGCGAAGCTGACGATGGCGAACGAGAAGATCGTGTTGGCGAAGTCGTAGAGGGCCCAGGAGAGGCCCTCCGCGGCGCTCCCGGAGCGGGTCAGCCCGCCCAGCCCTCGCCACCAGGCCGCGGGAGCGAGGATGGTCATGAACGGGCGATTGGGCGTTTCACGCGCGGATCATAGCGACCCTGTACCCTTCGCCCCGGCGAATCGCGAACCTCAGCCATCCCGAGGTGATCCTTGTCCATCTCCCCGGCGTCGCCCCCGTCGAGCGGGCACGTGCGCGAGCTCCACCCGACCGGCATCTTCGCCGCGGTCGGGCGCTTCGACTACCGGTTCCGGCGCTGGCTGCCGATCATCGGCCTGGCGATCGTGATCGGCACCAACGTCTGGGCGGCGACCTCGGGCGGAACGCTGATCCAGGGCGGTTGGGTCATCGATGGCTCGGAGGAGCAGCGCGCTGCCGCGCTGATCGCGGACCGGTTCGGCAGTGAGGCGACGACGATGCTCGTCGTCTATCGCGACCCGGACGGCGATGCGGCGTCGCCGGACTTCCAGGCGATCATCGACGCGAGCCTCGCGCGCGTCGATGACGATCCTGCGGTCACCAAGATCCAGACGTACGGCAGCACGGGAGCGCCCGCCCTCCTCAGCCTGGACGGAACCACCACCATGGCCGCCGTCTTCCTCGACAAGGGAGTCGAGGACGCGGTGAACGATGCGGGGAGGCTGGCCGACGAGGTGGAGCGGCCCGCAGGCGTCGAGATGTGGGTGACGGGGATCCCGCAGGTCTACCACGAGTTCAACGCCAAGATCGAGCGCGACCTCTTCCAGGCCGAGGCGATCAGCCTCCCCATCGCGCTGCTCATCCTGCTCGCCGTCTTCGGCACGCTGGTCGGGGCCTCGCTGCCGCTGGTGATCGCGGGCTTCGCGATGCCGACCGCCTTCGCCGCGATCAGCCTGCTGGCGAGGGTCACCGAGATGAGCATCTTCGTGACGAACATCGCCACGATGATCGGCCTGGCCCTGGCGATCGACTACTCGCTCTTCATGGTCAGCCGCTTCCGGGAGGAGCTCCGCCACCACGATGTCGAGATCGCGCTGGAGCGGATGATGGGAAGCGTCGGCAAGGCGGTGGCGGTCTCCGGCATCGCGGTCGCGATCGGTCTCTCCTCGCTCGTGGTCTTCGACGCGGCCGCGCTGCGGAGCATGGGCCTGGGCGGGATCGTCACGGTGCTCTCCACCCTCATCTTCGGACTCACCGTGCTGCCCGCCCTGCTCGCGCTGCTGGGCCCGCGGGTGAATCGGCTGCGCGTACCGCTGCCAGGCTTCCTGCGACTGATGGAGGACGACACCGAAGCCGCCGACCGCCGCCAGGGACGCGGCGTCTGGGCGTGGATCGCGGCCCGCGTCATGCGGCGGCCGGTGCTGGTATCGGTCCCGGTGCTGGCGTTGCTGCTCCTGGCGGGCTCACCGTTCCTGGGAATCCAGCTCTCGACCGGCCAAAACCTCTCTGACTTGCCGCCCGTCCCGTCGCGCATCGGCTTCGAGGTGATCGCGGATGAGTTTCCCGGTGGCGAGAGCGACCCGATCTCGGTGGTGATGACGTGGTCCGGCGACGATTTCGCCGACGGCCTCTCGGCCGAGCGCCAGGCGCAGATCGAGGAGTACACCCGGTCCGTGCGGTCGGCGGACCCGAAGGTGACGGACGTGGGGAATGTGCTCACCCCACCCCCGGGTCTGGCCGATGAGCAATACCGCGCGCTGCTGGCGGTGCCCGCAGCCCAACGCCCAGAAGCGATCAACACCTACCTGGCCGATTGGCTGGCGATCGACACAACCAAGCTGCGGGTCTTCTCGGACTACGTCCCCGATTCGGACGACGGTCGCGCGCTCGTCGACCGGATCCGCGACATTCCTCCTCCGGAGGGAGCGGGGGTCCTCACCGGTGGCCTCCCGTCGCGCTCGGCCGACTTCCTGGCGAGCTTTGACGCATCGGTGCCGATCGCGATCCTGATCGTCGTGCTCGTGACCGGTGGCGTGCTGTTTCTGACCTTCGGGTCGGTCATCCTGCCCGTCAAGGCGGTGTTGATGAGCCTCATCAGCGTCAGCGCCAGCTTCGGGGCGCTGGTCTGGATCTTCCAGCAGGGTCACCTCGCCGGGGTCCTCGACTTCGAGAGCTCGGGCACGATCGCCGCCTGGCAGCCGATCATCATGTTCGCGATCCTGTTCGGCCTCTCGATGGACTACGAAGTCCTGCTCCTCTCCCGCATCCGCGAGCGCTACCTCGCGACGCATGACAACACCCGCGCGGTGGCCGAGGGGATCGGCATCACCGGCGGCATGATCACCGGAGCGGCCCTGATCATGGTGGCGGTATTCGCGGCCTTCGCGATGTCGAGCATCACCTCCATCAAGGCCAACGGCGTGACGATGTCACTCGCGGTGCTCATCGACGCGACGATCGTCCGCGGCCTCCTGGTGCCCGCATTCATGCGGATCATGGGACGCGCCAACTGGTGGGCGCCGGCGTGGCTTCAGCGGGCCATCGCCCGGCTCGGCCTGTACGAGGTCGGCTCGAGGGGAGCCGAGGCCGCCGCTCGGTGACCGATCCCCGCCGCCAGCGCCTGGACCGCTTGACGGACCGCTGGCGCGCGCGGCACGAGGCCCGCATCGCGTCCGAGGGACGGCCGCGCGCCGACGCGGAGCGCGAGGCTCGCGCCCAGACGTCCTTCCCGTGGAGGACCCAGTCGGCCGCCGAATACGCGGCGGCTCACGGTGCGGCAATGGTCGGGTACACCTACGATGCGTACACCTACGCGGACCCGCAGCTGGAGGCGTGGCTTCGTGAGCTCGGCGAGCTCCTCCGCGCTCGGGGACGGCGCCCCTGATGGCTCCCCCCTGGGCGACCGAGCTGGTGCGCGAGGTCTGTGCCGCTGCCGGCACCCCGGAGCCGACGGTTCGTTGGCGGCGCGCGCGACGCTCGGCATCCTCCGGCCTGACGCGACGATCGCTGGGCAGCATCTCCGTCACCGCAGGCACCGATGAGCTCGACCAGCGGCTGACCCTCCTCCACGAGCTGGCCCACTGGCTCGGCCCCGTCCCGCGTCGCCGCCGCGGGCGCGTCCTCCATCACGACGCGCGGTTCTACGGCGTTGCCTTCGACCTCTACCGGCGCCACGGAATCCCCGATGCGGACGTGCTGGCTCGGGAGGGCGGCCGCTATCCGAGCGCGCTGCGCCACGCCCGATCGGCCGGGATCGCGGGTGCGGACGTCGCGTGGCAACGGCGACGCGAGGCCCTGCGCGAGCGCGCCAGCCGCAGCGTTCCGGCCAGGGTGCTGGTGGCCGAGCATACGGTGCGACTGGTCCGTGACGGACGCTGGACCCGGTGTGCCGTCTGCGGGGTGCGGGTGGTAGGGCCGACCCTCGCCCGGCTGCGACGTCGCGCCGGCCGCCACATCCTGCTGGGCAGGGGCTGACGGTGCCGCAGCCTGAGGTGGATCTGCCCCTCGCCGGCATTCGCGTGCTCGACTGCTCGCGCGTCTACGCCGGCCCGATCGCCAGCATGCTGCTCGGCGACCTGGGAGCCGACATCTGGAAGCTCGAGCCGCCGAGCGGCGACGAGACCCGCGGCTGGGGACCGCCGTACTGGGGCGATCCAGCCGACCGGCGCAGCGCCTACTTCGCATCGGTCAACCGCAACAAGCGCAGCCTGGTGGTGAACCTCAAGACCGATGCGGGCCGCGCCCTCCTGGACCGCCTCGCCGCCAGCTGCGACATCCTCCTGCACAATTACCAGCCTTCGGTGGCCGCCCACCTGGGGCTCGACGCCGAGCGCCTTCGCGCCGCGCACCCGCACCTGGTGGTCGCGACGATCGGGGGCTTTCCGGGGGACGGGGATGCGGCCGAGCGGCCGGCCTACGACCTGGTGGCACAGGCCGTCAGCGGCCTGATGTCGGTCACCGGCGATCCGTACGGCGGCCCGATGAAGGTCGGGGTCGCGCTCCTCGACCTGACCGCGGGGCTGCAGGCCGCGATCGGTGCCCTGGCGGGGCTGGTGGCCCGCGGGCGCGGCCGCGCCGATGGGTTCCACGCCAGCGTCAGCCTCATCGAGGCAGGCGTGGCGAGCCTGACCAATGTGCTGGGGCACCACCTGGCCACCGGCGAGGAGCCACGCCGCTGGGGGACAGGGCACCCCGACATCGTTCCGTACCAGGTCTTCGCGGCTCGCGACGGCCACCTGGTCGTGGCGGTCGGCAACGACACGCAGTTCGGGCGCCTCCTCACGGTGCTCGGCCTCGATCCGGATCCGCGCTTTGCCAGCAATGAGAAGCGGCTCGACGGCCGCGACGAACTGCTTGCCCTGCTGTCGGTGCGCATCGGCGACTGGTTGCGCGATGAGCTGCTCGTCGCCCTCACCGAGGCCGACGTGCCGGCCGGCCCGGTCAACGGGGTCAGCGAGGCGCTGGCAGCGATGGAGGCGGCGCACGATGGCGATTGGACGCAGGTCGGCGACGGGATGCGGATCGCCCCTGACCCGATCCGGATCGACGGGCAGCGCTTGCCGTTGCGCGCCGCCCCGCCGCGCTTCGGCGGCGATACCGACGAGATCCTCGGCGAGGCCGGGCTCACTCCCGACGAGATTGCAGCGCTCCGGGCCGATGGGGTGATTGGCTGAGGGCGACCCCTAGCGGACGCCGTAGCCCTGCGACCAGAGCCACTCGCGCAGTGTGACGCCTGCCTCATGCACCGCCGCGGCGGTCGAGCGGCCGACATAGCGGTAGTGCCACGGCTCGTAGCGATAGCAGCTGACCGCGCTCACTCCCTTGGGATAGCTCATCACCCAGCCGAACCTCCAGGCGTTGGCCGCCAGCCAGGCGCCCTCGGTCGTGGTTCCCCAGTCGGCATATGACCACGGCGAGACCCCGCCGGCCGTCCGGAAGTCGATGGCCGTCCCGAGCTGATGCTCGGAATGCCCTGGCCGGGCCGACGTATCCAGCGCCTCGTCATAGCCCACCTGTCGCACCCAGCCATCGAAGGTGAGGACCTGCCCCGCGTACGACCGATAGGCTGACTGGACCTCCAGTCGCGCGCCTTCGGACGCCGCGGCAGCCACCATCGCGCTGAGATCGGGCAGTGCGATGGCCCGAATGAGGTGCGTGCCGTTCAGGTCCGCCCCCGAGGTGTCGACCAGATCCCCTGGGGCATAGCCGGCTGGGAGCAGGAAGACCGTGTCCAGCACGGTCGTCGCCCAGTCCGCATACGCGCCTCGCGCGGTCGGCAAGTCGAGGTAGTCGCAGGCGGGAAGCGGCGGAATCGGCGCGGCGAGGTCGCTCAGCGCCGTGCCGGCGCGCGTGCCGTGGACCCAGTAGCCCTGCCAGATCCCGGCGTCGATCTTCAGGTAGCCGGACCCATCCAGCTCGCGGAACTCGGTGGCGGTGGCGCGGGACGAGGATTCGACCTCGGCTCGCTTGAGGGAGCGCAGGTCTGCGGTCGTGGCGCCGAACTGATACCCGGTGTACGTGCCGGCAGCAAACGACACGGCGCGGTTGGCAGCCAGGTCCCAGCTGGTCCGGGCCAGCCGGTTTCCGGCCTCGTCACGGATCGCGCTCGTGAGGATGACTCGGTAGGCAATCCCCAGCGTCGCACCCTCCGCCGCTGTCAGGGTGGCGACGCGACCCTCCGCATCGAGGGTGACGGTGGCGATGAGGACGCTGCCGCTTTCCTCGCTGAGCTGGAAGCTTCCGCGGTCGACGCCCCGCACCGGCTCGCTGAAGGTCACCCGCACCGTCCCCGATGCGCCGAGGACGCCGCCCGCCGCCGGGTCCTGGCTGATGACGAGCGGGGCTGCCAGGTCGGGTGTCGCAGCCATCGGGCTTGCGCCGGACTCAGCCGGTGAGCTCGTGGTGGTGCTCGGCGACGGCGTCAATCCGCAGGACGTGCTGGCGAGCAGCAGGAGGAGGCTCGCGCACGCGAGCGGGAGCTTGGACATCGCGCGCCATTGTGGGACATCGCCCCGACGAAGGCTGCGGCGATGTCCAATAGGATGAAGCTGTCAGCCGGCCTCGAGGTAGGCCGTCTCGCCATGCAGCGCGGCGTCCAGGCCGCTCTCCTCGATCGTCTCGTCAACCTTGACCGGGGTGAACCGGTCGATCAGCCACAGCATGCCGTAGGTGAAGGCGAACGCCCACACCGACGAGATCACCACGGCGGCCAGCTGCTTGAGGAAGAACTCGCCGTTTCCCGCGATCAGCCCATCGGTCCCGGCGGGATTGAAGGCGGTCGTGGCGAAGATGCCGAGCAGCACGATCCCCAGGAAGCCGCCAACGCCGTGGACGCCCCACACGTCGAGGGCGTCGTCCCAGTGGAGCCGGTTCTTGAGCGCCACGGCGAAGAAGCAGACGCCACCGGCA
>DASYRA010000040.1:0-26127 GCA_036004845.1 Candidatus Limnocylindria bacterium | reverse complement strand
GGCGCCGACCTGGTCATCTGCGACCCGCAGTGGTGGGGAGGTGACGAATACCACCCCGACCTATGGCCGACCCAGCAGGCGGCCGTGGTCTGGATGGACGAGGCGGGCTGCGACCAGATCGTCGGTGGCGGCCTGCACGTGACGGGCGGGCTATTCCTCCGTGAGCGTCCGAATGGAGTCAGCCTGATTGACGCGGGCCCGGGCAATTACATGTACGGCCAGCCCTGGTGGCAGGAAACACAGGAGGGCGTCATCCTGGACATGACGTTCCGCGGCACGACCCTGGTGAACGTCCGCTTCCGCCCGTACGTGATGGTTCTCTCCGCCCGGCCGAGCCTCACCGACCCGGAGGGCGACGGGCACTACGTCCTCGAGCGCATCTGGAAGGTGGGCGAGGTCGACTACTAGGCGGCTACATCGGGTGGATGAGGTACCCGAGCGCAAACGAGATGAATCCCATCGCCGCCGCGATAGCGCCCATGCGGCGGGAGAAGATCCCGCGCCTGGTGGTACGAGTGGTCATGGCTGCCTCCCTGGACGTTTCCTCTTCCGAGGGGGTTCGGCGCGATGGCTTCCACGCCGACCTCCCAAGGTTGTTGCCGCCCACCCTAGGACGGAAGTACTGCTCTGCCTAGGACCTCTGGGGCCTCCCCGGTGTTGTCCGGTGCGGTCTGGGGGCAAACAGGGGGTTGCGGTTGTTGCACCTTCGCACCGGAAACGTGACGGGACCGCGGCCTTGAGCCGATCAGCTGTCGGCTTTCCGAACATTCCGAGGATCTGCGGCCAGAAGTACTGCGCCGGTACTGCACCAGACCGCAACCGGGCAATTTGGTGCCGCCCGTCCGGGGGACGGCATGTCCTGGAAGTACTACCTCGTCATGGTCATTCCGTCGCCGCGTCGCCATCCTCTGGACATGTCCGGCTCAAACGCACCCACAGACGATCGTCTCTTCCACCGTCGCTTCCGGGTGCCGGTCGCGGTCGCTGGCGTGGCCTTGCTGGCGCTCTCCCTCGTCCTCTCCGTCGGTCCTGCAATGGGAGCTGCAAACAACAGCCACGGGGGCGGAAGCGGAACCTCGGGCAACCTGAAGGTCCAGGATGCAGGGACCGGCACGGAGACCAACGGGACCGATAACGAACCGCACGTCTGCGCCTTCTGGCTCGGTTTCACCTTCGACGCCCCGTTTGAAGCCGGCACCTGGGTGCTGGTCAGCTGGGCGCCGACAGGCGACGGATCGACGATCGCCTCAGGTGTCTATGACACGACCGGCGATGGCACCGACAGCTCCAGCATCCTCGAGGTCCCGGCTGGACACTATCGAGTGGAGTGGGCGGCTACGGGCGCCTCGGCGAGCAAGAAGAAGACGTTCTGGGTCGACGCCGATTGCGGCGAGAGCGGCTCGCAGGCTGAGGAGCCTGCCTCACCCGCTGAGGAGTCCCAGGCCGAGGAGCCTGCTTCACCCGCTGAGGAGTCCCAGGCCGAGGAGCCTCAGGCCGAAGAGCCCGTCTCAGTCGCCGACGAGTCAACCAGCGAAGAGCAGGCGACCGAATCGCCCGACGAGTCAACCAGCGAAGAGCAGGCGAGCGATTCGCCCGACGACTCGGTAGCCGATGAGTCGACCACCGAAGAGCCCTCGTCCGCTGGCGAGGAACCCGCCGCCGAGGATCCTGGCACGCCGCCTGACGAGTCCGGAGAGACCCGCGATGATGCTGCGGCCGAGGAGGATGGCCTCGAGGCCCTGGATACGGGCTCGACGGATCTCGGAACTACGCCCGCGCAGGACGTGCTCGGCGGCGGCGCCAGCGACGATCCGACGATGTCAGACACCGCCATGACCACGACTCCGGTGCCAAGTGGCCTCGTCGCGACGATGGGGCTGCTGCTTCTCCTGATCGTCGCGCACCGGACGGCATGTCGCCGTCGCGGCCTGGACCGGGATTTGACGACAGGAGGCGTCTGAGCGAGATGGATACGGCTACGCTGCGCGCGTTGCGTCTCACGCGAGAAGAGCCGGTGAGCTTCTGGTCGCTGGGCCGACGCGGCAAGGAGCCGGAGGAGGCTCCTGCCATTTCCGCTCGGACGGCCACACGCCTTGCGGTGGTGGAATTCTGGGCGGCGAATGAGCGCACGCTGGTCGGCCTGGATCTCGGCGAGGGGCGGCTCACCGACATGATCAACCGCGCAGACTTCCTCAGCGTCGTGCCGCTGGATGGTCAACCACAGGATCCTTCGCAGGCGATCGAGATGGGGCCCGGCCAGCGGTGGTCTCGCCTCGCGGTCGGGGATTCGCTCCTGATCCTGCCTCCGCCGCAGCCGACCGATCCGAACCGAAGGCTGCATCGGCCAAGGCAGCCGGTCGAGATCGTCGTCGGTCCGTTCCTCGTCTCCGGCATGGTGCACGTGCCGCCCGGAGCTCAGGCCGCGGGCTTCCTGCTCAGGCAAAACGCCCGTTTTGTGCCGGTCACAAGGGCCGCGGTGCAAGACAGCCAGCTCGAAGGCTTCGAGCAGCGCGCCGAGGTGGTGCTGGTCAACATGCGGATGATCGAGACGATCCGCGACATCGGTCTCGACGAGCCGTAGGCCCGCCTCTCCGTGAGGCGACGGCGCCGATGGCGTAGGGCGGTCAGGCGGCGCCGGACAGCATCAGCGCGTTGCGGATGCGCTCGGCATCCTCGGCATCGGCGAGGCGGGCCAGCCAGTTCGGCTCCAGGTCTCGCACGACGGACTCCAGGTCCTCAGCCTCGAGCTCACGAAGGAGCCCGTTGGCGCATAGGGCAAGCAGAACCGATGCGATCGACGGGTCATACCAGGCACCGGAGCGTGCATGGATCGTGGTGACCGCCGCCTGGGCGCCCTCGAGCGCGGCGGCAAGCTCGAGGCCGTCGGCAAGCGCCACGATGCGAGCGAAGAGGGGAATTGCCTCACCGGTGAGTCCCATCGGCAGGCCGCGACCGTCCCAGCGCTCGTGGAGGGCCATCACGGTGACGGCGACCTCCGGACCGAATCCGGCCCGGGTCGCGAACTGCGCCCCTCGGCGCACGCGAAGGTGCTCGGCCGAGCGGCGGTCCTCGTCGGCGCCGCGGGCAACGGGCATCAGCCGCCGCATCATGGCCGGACGGGCGGAGGTCGGGTCGACATCCGACACGCTGCCGGCATCGTGCATCAGGGCAGAGTAGAAGAGCCCAAGCCGATCACGGTCGGAGATGCTCATGGCCTCGGCCAGGCGCATCGCGACGTAGCAGGTCCGAACGGCGTGGCCCGGATCGTGCCCAGCCACCTCGTCGAGCGTCGGTGTCATCTCCAGCACGAGATCGGCCACGCGCGTGGCAGGCCGCGGGTACGCGTTGCGCGCCGTTGCCTCGGCTCTCATGCGGCCCAGTCTCGGTCGGGCGGCGCGGAGCGGGTATGACCCCAAGGTACCCCCGGGTACCGCTCAGGCTCGGAGTTCCTCCTCGATGGCGGATCGGCTGGGCATCCCATCCCGCGCGCCTGCCCGCGTCACGCTCAGCCGCGCGGCGCAGTTGGCCGCCCTGGCCGCCTCGTCGAGGTCGTGGCCATGCGCCAGCCAGGCGGCCAGCACGCCCGAGAACGCGTCGCCGGCGCCGGTGGTGTCCATGACCGCGACCTCACGGCCCGGGATCGAGGAGCGCCGAGTGTCGCGCCCAAGGATGGCCCCATTTGCACCGAGAGTGACCACCACCGCCCGCGCCCCCGCGGCGACGAGCGACGCAAGGCCGGCGTCGATGTCGTGCGTGCCGGTCATCGCCAGCAACTCCTCCGCATTGGGCGTGAGGATCGCCCCCGAGGCGATCACCTCCCGCGGGAGGGCCTGCGCGGGAGCCGGGTTCAGGACAGCCTGCATCCCGATGCGTGCTGCTGCCGCCACGGCCGACACAACGGCCGGCATGGGCACCTCGAGGCAGGTCAGCATCACACCCGGTCCCGGCGGGAGGTTCGCGAGCGAGGCGTCATCGGCCGCTACGAGGGCGTTGGCGCCCGAGGCCACCACGATCTGGTTCTCGCCGTCCGGTGCGACGGCGATGATGGCAACCCCGGTCGGTGCGTCCATGGCGTGGATGCCCGAGACGTCGATCCCCTCCGCCCGCAGCGCAGCTACAGACTCGTCGCCGTCCGCATCGTTGCCGACTGCCCCGATCATCAGCACCGAGGCGCCGGCCCGCGCCGCCGCCACCGCCTGGTTGGCACCCTTGCCGCCAAGGTGCCGCGTGAATGTCCCGCCGATCACCGTTTCGCCAGGGCGGGGGAGATGCCCCGCTGCCACGACGAGATCGACGTTGATCGAGCCGACCACGACCACTCGACTCATCTCGTTGATCGCTCCGCCAACACGCACGGCATCGCGGGCTATCGTAGAGCGATGTCCGAGCCGGTCGACCCCGCGCCGCGTCCCGCCGCGGTCATCTTCGACCTGGACGGGACCCTGGTCGACACCGTCGAGACGCGGATACGGGCTTGGCTCACCGTCTTCGACGAGGAGAGGATCCCCGCCACGCGTCGCCAGGTGGCGGCGCTGATCGGTGCGGATGGTCGGCACCTGGCCCGCGAGGTCGCCAGCGAGGCGGGGATTGCGCTCGAGCCGGGGCGCGACGAGTCCATCGACGCCCGGTGTGGCGCCATCTTCGCCGAGCTGAACCGGCGGCCGCAGCCGCTGCCAGGCGTGGATCAGCTGATCGGGCGTATCGAGGCCGCGGGCGTGCCATGGGCGATCGCCACCTCCAGCCGACGCGAGCAGGTGGCGGCCTCGGTCGACGCGCTCGGCCTCGCCCGGCCGCCGCTCATCGTCGATGGCACCCACGTGGAGCATGCGAAGCCGGCACCCGACCTGCTCTTGCTGGCCGCCAGCGAGCTGCGCGCGCAGCCGACCGGGTGCTGGTACGTAGGTGACGCCACCTGGGACATGCTGGCAGCCTCGGCGGCCGGCATGATCGGGATCGGCGTCACCAGCGGGGTGGTGGATGCCGCGACCCTGTTCGCCGCCGGCGCGCGCCGTGTGGTCGCATCCCTCGCCGAGCTCGAGGTCTGACAAGCGTGCCGCTCGAGACGTATCGGTCCAAGCGGGATTTTGGCCGTACCCCGGAACCTGAACCGGGGCCGGTTGGGGAGGGGAGCGGGCGCTTCGTGGTGCAGCGCCACCGCGCCAGCCGGCTGCACTACGACCTGCGCCTGGAGATCGGCGGCGTCCTCGTCAGCTGGGCCGTCCCCCGTGGACCGACCCTGGACCCGGACCAGCGCCGCATGGCGATGCGCACCGAGGATCATCCGATCGAATACTTCGACTTCGAGGGGACGATCCCGCGCGGCGAATACGGCGCGGGCGACGTGATCGTGTGGGACTGGGGAACGTTCACTCCCGAGGAGACCGATGATCCAGCCGCAGCCCTGCTTGCCGGTGAGCTCAAGTTCCGGCTGGACGGACAGCGGCTGCGCGGCCGCTACACGATGATCCAGACCGGCGGCAAGCGGGATGCCTTCGGACGCAAGACCGAGCCGGCCCAGTGGCTGCTCATCCACAAGCGTGACGAAGACGCTGTTGCCGGGTGGGATGCCGAGGAGCATGTCAGCAGCGTCAAGACCGGCCGCACCAACGATGAAGTTGCCGCCGGGGCGGAGCCACATCTCGTGGCGCCGCCACCCAGCGTCGAGCCCGACCCGGACCTATCCGCCGCTCGTCCGGCCGCACTGCCGGATTTCGTCCCGCCGATGCTCGCCATCCAGACCGAGGGTGCCTTCGATGATCCGGATTGGCTGTTCGAGATCAAGCTGGACGGCTACCGGGTCGAGGCAGTCGTGCATCCCAAGGGAGTCCGGCTCTGGACCCGCAACCGCATCGACGCCTCGATCTACTTCCCTGACCTGGCCGGCCCGGCAGACTGGATCGACGCGCGAGAGGCGGTCGTCGATGGCGAGGTGGTGGCGCTGGACCCGGAGGGGCGCCCGGATTTCTCGCTGCTCCAGGATCGAACCGGGCTGCGCGGCCTGGAGGCCGCCACCGGAAGGCGTTCGCCGGACCAGCCGCGGCTCACCGCAGATGAGCGGAAGGCGATCCCGCTCGCCTACATGGTCTTCGACCTGCTCCATCTCGACGGCAGCTCCCTGCTCGACGTGCCGCTCGAGGAGCGAAAGCGCCTGCTTCGCCGCGTCATCCGGCCGCATCCGTTGGTTCGCTACGCCGGGCACGTGGTCGAGGAGGGCGAGGCCTTCGTGCGCGCCGCGGCGGATCGGGGCGTGGAGGGCGTGGTTGCGAAGCGGCGCGGCAGCCGCTACGAGCCGGGCAAGCGGTCGCGCGACTGGCTGAAGGTCAAGCTGCGCCGGGAGCAGGAGCTGGTGGTCGCCGGCTGGCTGCCCGGCAAGGGGAATGCGGGGGATCTGGGCTCGCTGATCGTGGCGGTCAACGCCGACGGTCGGCTGCGCCACGCCGGCCAGGTCGGCAGCGGCTTCTCGGCGACGATGCGGCGCCAGCTGCTCGACGCCCTGCGGCCGCTGCGGCGGGACGACTCGCCGCTGGATCCCGTGCCGCGGCTGCCGGCCGCCCGATGGGTGGAGCCGCGCATCGTGATTCGCGCCGAGTTCGCAGAATGGACGTCCGATGGGATGCTTCGACAGGCGGCCTTCAAGGGGATCGAGGTGGAGAAGGAACCCGCTGAGGTTGTCCGGGAAGAGGCGATGCCTTCGGCACGAGTCAGGGCTCGGCCGGCCGCGGCTCGCAGCAAGGGACCAGATCCGTTGAGCGATGTGGTGGTCGAGGCAACCGCGGCCGAGCTTTCCGCGCTCGACGCCATGGAACGCGACGGGCACTGGGAGGTGGCCGGCCATGAGATTCGCGTCACGAACCTGGGCAAGGTCCTCTTCCCAGCGGCGGATGGGCATCCCGCCCTCACCAAGCGCGACCTGATTCGGCATTACGTCTTGGTCGGGCCGACGCTGGTGCCGCACCTGGCCGGTCGCGGACTCAACCTCCAGCGCTTCCCCGATGGCATCGGGAAGGCCGGGTTCTGGCAGAAGGATCTGCCCGGCCACGCGCCGAGCTGGATCGCGCGCTGGTCGTACACCGGGAGCGAGGGGGCCAAGGACTACGTCGTCGTCGACCGGGTGGCGACCCTGGCGTGGCTGGCGCAGGAGGGCGCGATCGAGCTCCATCCCTGGACCTCGCGAACCACGGCGCCCGACCGACCGACCTTCGCGTTGATCGACATCGACCCGGGAAGCGCGACTACCTTCGAAGAGGTCCTCGTCCTGGCGCGACTCTATCGGACCGCGATTCAGCACCTCGGGATGGTCGGCCTGCCCAAGGTGACCGGGAAGCGCGGCGTTCAGATCTGGCTGCCGATCGAGCCTGCCTACAGCTTCGAGCAGACACGCGACTGGGTCGAGCAGCTGTCGAGGGCGGTGGGCCAGATGGTGCCCGAGCTGATCAGCTGGGAGTGGACGAAGCGCGACCGCAGGGGCCGCGCCCGCCTCGACTTCACCCAGAATGCGATCAACCGGACCCTGGTGGCGCCCTACTCAGCCCGGCCGGCAGCCGGCGCGCCGGTCTCCGCCCCGATCACCTGGGAGGAGCTCGACGATCCCGAGCTCGCACCCGATCGCTGGACGATCGGGACGCTTCAGGGGAGGCTGGCCGCCGTCGGGGATCTCTTCGCGCCTGCGCTCACGGAGGCACAGAAGCTGCCGCCTCTGTGAGGAGCAAACGAAGAGCCGCGGGTGGAGCGCCGAACCTGGGAGTCACAGGCCGGAGCCGCCCGCGGCGTATTGCGAACGGTGAATGGGGACGACGGGTCTAACTGGGCCAGCCGCCGCCGGTGTGTGCGCTGCGCATCCGCGTCTCCCTCAAGCGTCCGCCCCGACATGAGGCGTGACCGCACACAGACGTTCGTACCCGGAGGTCGCCCCTTCAATCACCCATCAGTACTTGCGGCGCAACGGTCGACCAGTACTTCCGGGGGACCGCGCGGTCAAATGGGACTTGCCAAGCTCTCGTATACTCCCTTCGATGCCGCGCACACGCCTGCCCACGGAGAGCTCCGCGCACGACAGCGCGCTTGCTCAGCAGATCGGCGCGCGTATCCGCGACGCACGGAAGCGCAGCGGTTTGACGCAGCAGCAGCTCGCCGGCGATCGCTACACGAAGGCCTACGTCAGCGCGCTCGAGACGGGCATCGCGCGCCCCTCGATGGTCGCCCTGAGTTACCTCGCCGAACGCCTCTCGCTGCCGGCCAGCCACTTCCTCGATGAGCAGAACCCGGCCTGGAGCCGTTTGGCCGTCGACATGACCCTCGCCGCGGGCGACTGGCAGGCAGCGGCCGATGGCTACGCCTCATTGCTGGACATCCCACTCGATGACCTTGGTCGGGCCGAGGTCCTGCGCGGTCGCGCCGAGGCGCTGGCGCGGCTGGACAAGGGGAAGGACGCGGTGACCGCAGCGGCCGAGGCTGCCCGGATCTTCGGTTCGCTGGGACGAGTCTCGGACGAGGCGCTGGCCCGCTACTGGCTGGCCTACGGCCTCTACCTCTCCGACCAGGAGGCCGATGCCCAGAGCCTCCTCACATCGCTCTTGGAGCGGGTCCGGGCGGGCCTGAAGGTCGAGCCCGACTTCGAGATGCGCCTGCTCATGGCACTGGCCGCCGTCTCTTCGCGCAGCGGCGACTACGCACGATCCCTGACGCACCTCGAAACCGCCCGTGGCCTCGCCGAGGACCTGGACGATCGGCGCCGCGCGATGTTCCTCTTCAACCTGGCGATCAGCTACCAGGAGACCGGAGACCTGGAGGCGGCGATCCGCACCGGCACCCAGGGATTGGCGCTGCTGCGCTCGGCGGGTGCCGTGTTCGAATCGGCCCAGATCGAGAACACGCTCGCGCTGGCCTACCTCTCCAGCGGCAACATCGAGCGTGCTGCCGAGCTAGCCGACGAAGCGCGCGCCGCCTTCCAGGAGGTCGGCGACGACCGCTTTCTGTGCGCCGTGCTCGATACCGATGCCCAAGTGGCGCTGGCCCAGGGTCGACTCGACGACGCAGCCTCGACGGCACGCCAGGCAATCGAGATGGCGCGGGCCACCGGGAATCGCGGCGTCGAGCTCACGGCGATGCTGACGGAAGCCCGGGCACTCCGCGCCAGCGACGATTCGGCCGGTGCCGAGGCCCGCTACGACCAGGCCGCAACGCTGGCAAGAGCCGGGCACTCGGCCGGCCGTACCCGCGAGGTGCTGCGTGAGTGGGCCGAGCTGCGCGCGACGCTCGGCGATCACCGTGGGGCCTACGAGCTGACCCGGGAGGCGCTCTCGGTCAAATAACGGTTGACAGGTGCAGTCCAGTGCAGTTAGGCTGCCCACAGGGAGTTGGTCTGGGTACCCGCCAGGTGCAACGCCGGCGCGGGACCAGCTCTGAGCCGGGGGAATCGGGATCGGAGATCGGGCACAGCTCCGATCCCAATGCCCCGCGAAATCAGGACGCCACCGGTGTTTCCACCAGGGTGAAGCGTCCTGCCGCGAACGGATCCGACCCACCGGGCAGATAGATCCGCATCGCGTACGTGCCCGGACCCCATGCTTCCAGTAGCGTGGCGGCCTGCACCTGGAATCCGAAGACTGGCGAGGTCGGGGCGATTCCCTGCACCGAGGGTGGCTGAGCCACGGTCTCCGTGGCGTCGTCATTCAGCCGGATGATCTCGACCAGGATCGTGTCCACCCCGAGCGGCGCCGGCAACCGTACCGAGTAAGCGAATGGGTCCCCCGCGCGGAACCTGTCGGTCGGCTGGATCGCCTCGCCGCTGACGGGGTCGAGGGCGGCGCCATACGCGATCGGCAGGGGAGCCGCTGCGCTCGGGGACGGCTCCGGCGACGTGAGCCCGGGCTCCGACCCGGCGCGGCCGACGACGAACGCCACCACGCCCACTCCGAGTGCGGCGGCAGCCCATCCCAGCCAGGTTCGCGCACGGGGGCCGGGTCCTCCTCGCCGCTCGGCCGCCATCGGTCGTGCCTGCGAGGGGCGTCCGCGGCGACGGCCGAACCGCGCGCCGCCCACCCGGGTGCCCATGCTGGGCTCAACTCTAGCGACGCGATTCCAGATACGATGGCGTCATGGCCCGCCGCGTCTTCGACTTCGACACCCCGGACCGGTTTGTCGCCGGCGTGATCGGCGAGCCCGGTGGGCGTGCCTTCTATCTGCAGGCCAGGCAGGGCGGCGCGCTGGTCAGCATCGGGCTTGAGAAGACGCAGGTTGCAGCCCTGGCGGGCCGGATGTCGGAGCTGCTCGACACGGTGGAGGGACTCTCCGGCGAGCTGACGACCGCCGTGGTCCGTGACGATCGGCCGCTCGAGGAGCCCACCGTCGAGCTGTTTCGGGTCGGCGCCATGGCGCTGGCTTGGGATGCGACCGCCGCCCAGATCGTGATCGAGGCCCAGCCGCTGGGCGAGGACACCGAGCTAACCGACGTGCTGGACCCTGCGGCTCCCGGCCCCGACCTGTTCCGGGTGCGGGTCGAGCCGGCGCGTGCACGCGACTTCATTCGGCGTGCTGCCGCGCTGGTGGCTGCCGGACGGCCCGCCTGCCCCTTCTGCGGGCAGCCGCTGGAACCAACCGGTCATTTCTGTCCGAAGACGAACCTGAACTGATGGGCGCAGTGGAAGGCGGGAACGCCGACCACGCCGGATTCGACCCGGAGCTGCCGATCGACTGGCTCGAGCCGGAGCAGCTGGGTGACGCGCTGCCGGGTCGCCTGGGCCTTACCGTGCTGCCGGGCAAGCAGGGCATCTCGTTCCGCTATCCGGGCCGCACCTACCGGCGCGACGTGGGTCACGACTTCGAGCTGCTGCGGGCGGCGTCGGTCGCGCGCCTGATCCTGCTCGTCGAGGATGCCGAGCTGCGCCGTTGGAGCGACCCGCTGATCGTGGAGCGAGGGAGCGACGGAGGGGTCGAGGTCATTCGGCACCCGATTCCGGACGGGCGGCCGCCGGCTTCGACGGTGGAGATGGAGTCGATCTTGGCCGAGATTCGCGAGGGTCGGGCCTCGGGCAGCGTGGCGGTGGCATGCATGGGCGGCGTCGGGCGCACGGGGACCATCGCCGCCTGCGCCCTGGTCGAGGGTGGGATGAATGCCGACGATGCGATCGCGACCGTTCGCGCGGTGCGGCACCCTGGGGCGGTCGAGACCGCGGAGCAGGAGCGATTCGTCCACTCCTTCGCGGACGCCCGTCAGAGGGGGGAGCGCTCGTAGACGGCGACGCGCCAGACGCGGCTGCCCCCCTTGTGCCGCTGCTTGAAGCCACCGTCGTGGAGGAGCCGGTCGATCTCGACCTGGCGATGAATGTAGAAATCGTCGCGGCGTCGAAGGAGCCGCGAGAGCGCGTTCAGCAGCCATGCGGTCGAGCGCACCCACCACCCATCGGTGGGATGCACCAGGCCGATGAGGCGCGGTCGTGGACGCAGGGCCGCCCCGAGCAGGGCGGGCAGATCCGGATAGCAGCAGATCACCCTGTCCAGCGTGACGATGTCGGACGGCGGCAGGTCGTCGGCGAGGCCGACTGCGTTCCCATGCCGATAGTCGACCCGATCCGCGACTCCCCGACGCTCAGCTTGCGCGCGCGCGGTTGCCAGGTAGGCACTCGACGCATCGACGTCGACCGCGCTCGCCGCTCCGGCGGCGAGCAATTCGAGATGCACCATGCCCACGCCGGCCCCGATGTCGACGATGGTGGCGTCGCTCACATCCGCCGCGCGGAGCGCCTCGATCAGCTCAGCGGTCGACTTGGGCAGGCCGTCCTGCTCCCAGCTGCGAAGGTCGCTCGCCGCCTCTTCATCATCGAAGATGCGCTCGAAATCCGGCTCACAGCACCGTGACCCGTTCTGGCTCGGCATGACCCGATGATGGCGCCGTCGTCAACCGGGCCAGCTCACCCCGTGCCATCTCGACGAAGCGGCACAGCGCGTTGGCGAGGCGCATCTGCTGAACCGTCCGCGCTCCGACGCGTGGCAGGTCCGGGGAGGCCACCACGAGCGCAATGCAGCGGGCGCGTGACGTCGCGACGTTGAGGCGATGGGCGCTGTACAGGAAGTCCATCCCGCGAGGCGCCTCCTCCCCGCTTGACGCGGCCATCGAATAGATCGAGACCGGCGCCTCTTGGCCCTGGAACTTGTCGACGGTGCCGACACGGGCCTGCGGCGGCAGGAGTCGCTGGATGGCGCCGACCTGGGCGTTGTACGGCGCGACGACGACGATCTCGTCCCAGCCGATGGGCCGCTCGATGCCGTGGCGGTCTCTCCAGGTCGCGCCCCCCTCGATCAGCGACCGCGCCAGGATCGCAATCACCGCGGCCTCCTCGGCAGACTCGTTGTCATTGCCCCGATGCGGGACGGGCAGCCAGCGAGAGCCGGTCCCTCCGGCGATGCCGGGTGCGTGCACCGCCTGGCGCTCATTCTGTGGTTCCGGCTCGAGCCGGCTGTCATAGAAGGTCTCGGACGTGAATCGGCACAGATCCGGATGAAGCCGCCAGGTCGTCGCCAGGAAGAGGCCGTCGGTGGGCGGCATCGTGGCCGCCGCGCCGAGGAGGTGTCCGAGGGCCGAGCGCTCGGCGCCGGGCGGATGGCTGCCCTGGATCACCTGGTCCAGCTGCTGAGGGTCGCCGAGCAGCACGATCGACTTCGTGGCGGTTGAGGCCGCGATCACGTTCGCCAGGGAGATCTGACCCGCCTCGTCGACGAAGAGGACGTCCACTGCATCGGCCATCCTGGGAGAAGCCCACAGCCAGACCGTGCCGGCGACCAGGTTTGCGGCCCCCGTGGCGAGGGCGACCTCGGCGTGAGCTGCGTCTTTGGCGAGGCCGACGCGGTCATCCTGGAGCTTCTGGTCCTTGTCTGCCTTCTGGAGGGCGCGGACCTCCACGCCATCCTCAGCGGCCGCCAGGAGGGCGGCGCTGATCATGTTGCCGATCACCTTGTGGCTGTTGGCGATGATGCCGACCCGCTTCCCGGCCCGCAGGAGGGAGGCGATCATCCGGGCGCCGGTATAGGTCTTGCCAGAGCCCGGCGGCCCCTGGATCGGGAGGGTCGTGTGGTCGAGCCGCAGGGCGAGGTTGCGGGCGGCGCCGAGCTGTGTCTCGGTGGCGTGGCGCAGCTCCTCGCCGACCGTCTGGCCGGCGCGCGGGGGACGCCGCAGCAGGAGATCCCGAGCGGCACGGTACTGGCCATCGGCCGCGATCCCCCGCTCGGCGACCCAGTCACCGATCTCGAGGAGGCGTCCGCGCTGTTCCTTGGTTTGGAGGACCGACAGGGGGACCAGGCTGCTGGGATGTGGCTCCGCCGCCAGCCGCTGGACGTCGACGGTGCGCGCCGCATGGTCGATCGCCCGGACAGTCCCGATGCCCCAGTCGCTGAACTTCCCGGTGATCTTGAGCTGCGCCTTTCGCGGGTCGTAGACCTCGTCACGGACGGAGACGCGGTACTCCTGCGCCGGGAAGCGATACCGCCAGAGCTGCCGTCCTTTGGGATCGGGATCGGTGAGCGGCTCGACTGGCTCCAGCCCTCCGATGGGATCGGTCTCCTCGATCAGCTGGCTCGAGTTCAGGGCGAGGAGGTGGTGGAAGTGCCACCAGGTGGCCTTGTCCTCGCGGCGATGCCAGCTCAGCAGCTGCGCCAGCAGCCACGTTGCCTGCTGCTCGGGCGATCGATCTGCCGGATCCGGGGGCACGCCGAGCGTCAGCCGAGCCTCCAGCCGTGCGACCCGATCGAGATCGACGGCCTGCTCCTCGGTGGGGGAGCCTTCACGCGCGGCGGGCCGCCCGACCTCGGCGCCCGTGAGGCCCGCCAGCTCGTACCGACGGGCCTCGAGCCAATCGCGCAGCTCGCGCGTGCTGATCACGTCGTCCCGGTTGTAGCGCTCGATGCGGAGGAGGTGGTCCGCAGCAGGACGTTCGCCCTCGCCGAGCTCGAGCCATTGCTCGAAGGCGACGATGCTCGACCCTGCGTCACGGAGATCGACCTCCCGCCGGTAGCCATACAGCGGCTCGAGGCTCTTCAGCCCATAGCTCTCGACCGATGCGCGCAGCGCCTGGCGCACGATGCGATGCAGGTCGACCATCGCCCCGCCGCGTAGCAGGCGATCGACCTCGAGCTCTCGGGTGGCGTGCTTGCCCATGAGGTGCTTCAGCGCGCTCGGCTCGTAGGAGTGGAAGTGGTAGATGTGCGCGTCGGGAAAGCGATCCAGCTGCGCCGTGAAGAGGTCCATCAGGGCCTCGAAGGCCGCCTTCTCGCCCGCGAAGGTGAATCCACCGTCCACATCGGTCGACCAGATGGCATGCCACCGGCCGTCATCCTCCATCACCCCGAACAGATATTCGAGCCCGTCCTCGAACGCATACGGGTCGCCCTCGATGTCGAAGAAGAGATCTCCCGGTGACGGGAGCGGGAGCGAGGAGAGGCCTCGTTCCGGTTCGACCCGCTGACCACCCTCAGGAACCAGCAGCTCGTATTTGACCGTCCCTTCCCGCCGTCCCTCCAGCTGGATACGAGCCTGCTCCCGGATTCGCTCGACCGTCCGCTCCGTCGACCCGTCAAGGGGAGGCGTGAGTGGCAGCGGCAGGGAGCCGAGCTGCTCGAGCGTCGTCACGCCGCGACCGACCAGCGCGCGTCGCTGCTGCCGACCGATGCCGGCAACCAGGCTCAGGTGGTCGTCGCTCCGTCGCCTGGCCTTGCATTCGACCGTCCAGCGGCAAACGTCGCAATGCTCGACGGGCTCCGGGTACGTCTCCGGCGGTGGATACGCCGCCGGCGCCGCCTCGGGTCCCACGGCCTCCTCGAAGCGCCGCTTGGAGGCTCGGTAATACGCCATGAAGTCGTCCACGCGCAGCCGGACCGTTTCGTGGGCGCTGCCCCCGAGTGCCACGTGGAGCCACTCGGGCTGGACGCCCTGGAGGACGGTGAGCTGGTCGACGTAGCTGCAGATCTGGAGCACGGCGCTGGCCTTCACATGCCGGGCCAGCTTCGTGTCGGCAACCTCGTAGTGGAATGGACCGTAGGTGCTCGGCTGATCGGGGGAGTCGCGGCGCAGCAGGAAGTCGGCATGCCCCCGCCAGTGGCCGTTGAAGAAGGTGGCCTGGTAGATGACCTGGGCGCCGGACGCCATCGCCTTCACGGTCTCGTCGGCGGCGATCCGCAATGACTCGACGTGGTCAGACGAGTACGCGTCCCGCTCGATGACGACGACCGATCGACCGTCGGCCGCGAGGTCGGCGACGTATCGCCGCTCGTGCTCCTCGCCGCGCTTGCGCAGCACGTCGAGCTCGGGATCGGGCAGGTTCGGCCGCTGCGCCAGGCCGGCCAGCACCGCCCGTTCGAGCTGGGTCAGATGCTCACAGGCCAGGAAGCCGACAAGGTCGGTCGCGGAATAGACGGCGCGGCCATCGATGAGCTGCATGCGCCCCGAAGCCTAGCCCTTCCGGGCGACAGGTCGAGTGTCGCGCGGCGCCGCTACCCGCTGATCGGGACGCTCCGCACGATGCTCAAGGCCCAGCTGCAGTCCGAGGCGACGCGCAGGAACAGGTCGACACCCAGCAGCTCCGGGTGCGCCGCGAAGAAATCGCCATAGAGGCTCCCCGGCGCCGGCGCCGTCCCGACGGTGGCTGAAATGGCGTGCACCGCCGTCCCGCTGCCGGGCGCCAGGTCGGCCGAGAAAGAGCACCCGGAACCGCCCGCCAGCACGGCGGCGACCCAGCGCACCTCGTAGTTGGCATCCTCGATCCGCACCGGGCCGAATTCGGCGTTCCCCTCGTGCGCCCAGCCCGCCACGATCGGGTTGAAGGGGAGCTCGAAGGTGGCTGGCACGAGATACGGGCTGGGCATGAAGCCGGCCGCGACCCAGCCCTCCTCGAAGACTGGCTCATCGGCGTCCGCGTCGCGCACCAGGTACCAGCCCCAGCTGTCGACGCGCACCGGCCCCAGCTCGACGACCAGATTTGCGCCAGCCGGCAGCAGCGTCAGCACGCCCTGGCTCAGCCCGGGTCCGGAGCGAACCCGCAGCCCGGAGGCGCTGGTGCTCACGGTCGTTCCGGCGTTGAAGGTCGGGACGTCGTCAGGCCCGGGGGTGGGCACCGGGGTGGCGGTCGGCGGAGGGACCGATATGGATGGCTGCTCGCTGCCCCCCTGCGACGCCTCCTCGCCCGACGACGGCGAGGCGCTTGGCGATCCGAAGAGGCAGCCACCCAGGATCAGCGTCGGCAGGAGCATCGCGATCGGGGCGGGGCGTCGCATGCGCGCAGCCTAACGCAACGGTACGATGCCCGATATGACCAGCAAGATCACCAAGACCGAGGCCGACTGGGCTCGCGACCTCACACCCGAGCAGTTCCACGTCCTGCGAGAGAAGGGCACCGAGCGCGCCTTCACCGGGGCCTACTGGGACGAGCATCGGCCCGGCGTGTACCGATGCGCAGGCTGCGGCGCCGATCTCTTCACCTCCGACACCAAGTTCGACTCCGGCACCGGTTGGCCGAGCTTCTACGCCCCCGCGGATCCGAGCGCCGTGGACGTTGCCAGCGACCGGTCCTTCTTCATGGTGCGCAACGAGGTCCACTGCTCGACCTGCGGCGGGCACCTGGGCCACGTCTTCGACGACGGTCCGAACCCGACCGGCCTGCGCTACTGCATCAATTCGGCGGCGCTCCAGCTCGAGCCGATGGCTGTTGAGCCGATGAGCGAGGTCTAGGGGCTCAGCGCACCTCGTCGGTCACGTCGATGTACTGGTAGATCTTCGACTGGTCGGGCCAGATGTAATTCCGGTCGGGCAGCAGCGGCAGGTCGAGCCCGAACTCCGCATTGAAGACGACCCTGAACTCGTTCACGAGCGAGATGCCGGAGTAGAAGCCGGCCTCCTCCGGATCCTGGTCGGGCAGGTAGACCGCGTTGAGGATGCCGAACTTCTGCTTCAAGACCGCGGGGCTGGCGGTCGTCCAATCGAAGCCACGCTCGTCATGACGGTAGCCCGGCGGCCACGGGCCCTCGTCGGCGGCGAGGACGATGATCGGTCGCTCGTCCTCCGGGACGTCGAGGAGCTGATCCATCCACGCCAGCATCTGGATGTTTGTGTACTTCAGCTGCTCGATGTACTGCTCCTCGTGAGGGAGGCTTCGCTCCTCGTCGGCGGTCAGGAAGGATCCATCGGGGTGGAAGACGTACGGCTCGTGGTTGAGCGCCAGCTGGGTGTGGATGAACTTCGGACCGGGCAGGCTCGATGCGCGTCGCAATGAGCGCAGCTCGTAGAGGGTCTGGTTGTATCGGTTGCGGCGCCAGTCATAGGGTGCTTCCGGGCCCAAGTCTTCGAAGACGCGCAGGATGGTCGCCCGCTGCAGCACCCCGAGAAACTCGGACGTCAGCTTGTCGTACACGTAGTTGATGTCGGCCGAGGGATGCTTGCCCATCGGGCTCCAGAACGTCCCCGCATAGATGAACTCGTAGCCGAGGCCGTCGAGGAACTTCTGCACCTCGAACGGCGAGCGGAGCCCCCGGTAGATCGGCCCCCAGTCGTCATCGGCCTTCGCCTGTGCTCGGAGGGCCGGGCCGTCGAGGTACTCCATGTTGCGGGCTGCCTCGATCGCCGGCGCTGTCTTCAGGTAGTTGGCGGTCGAATCGTTGGCGATGTAGAAGCCCCGCTCGCGCAGCGCGTCAAGGAACGGGGTGTTGTCGTAGTGGAAATCGTCGAGCAGGACGCGCTGCGAGCCGTACTCCTCAAGGATGATCCAGTACACGTCCGGCAGCCGCGCCGGAGTGGGTGCCTCGCCACTGGCGGTAACCCCCGAGCCGTTGCTGGCGGACGTCGGCCGGACGTTGAAGACGAAGGCGCTGATGGTCACGAGGTTGAAGAGGAGCGCCAGCCCGGTGATCACGTTCAGCGGCAGGCTCACGCGATCCGTCACCCCGTGGAAGCGCCAGATGAACGAGAGGCCGATGATGGCGAGCAGCAGCCAGGCTGCGAGCAGCACCCAGTGGCCAAGGAGCATCGATCCCAGCCAGTCCCACGCCATCCCGTAGGTGAAGAAGAGGACGAGCAGCAGGGTGCTGGCCAGGGCAGCGGCCGCCCATGCCCGGGTGAGGGCGCCGAAGATCGCCATCACGATCAGCGTCGCGCCGATGGAGATCGCGAGGGGAACGAAGACCTCGGCCGCCGCGATCGCCTCCTGGACGTTCTGGGCGTACAGGTAGATCACCGGGTAGCCTGCGGCCAGGATCGGGTAGAGGGGGAGCCCGGGCACGCGCCGAAGCCAGGTCAGGATTGTCATCGGGGCCGGATTCTCGCATGCCGATCGTTGACCGTGGCTCGACGATCGGCGATGCTGCGGCCATGGTCGTGCCCACCATGAACCTGCGTCTGCAGGACGGTCGGTCGCTGGACGTCTTCCTCGATGGCCCGGAGACCGGGACGCCCCTGGTCTACCACGTCGGTTCGCCCGCGGCCGGCCTGCCGTTCGCTCCCACGGTCGAGGTCCTGGCAGAGCGCGGCCTGCGCTACGTCAGCTTCTCGCGTCCCGGATATGGATCATCCACGCGCAGAGCAGGTCGAAGCGTGGCGGATGTGGTCGAGGACACCGAAGCGGTCCTGGACGCCATCGGCGGTGCCCGCTGTTACGTCATCGGCTGGTCGGGCGGGGGACCGCACGCGCTGGCCTGCGCTGCCCGGATGCGCACGAGGGTGATCAGCGCGGCGACCATCGGCGGGGTCGCGCCGTACCCGGCCGAGGGGCTCGACTGGACCCGCGGCATGGGTGCCGAGAACGTCGAGGAGTTCGGTGCGGCCCTGGCCGGACCGGATCAGCTGATCGACTTCAAGGAGCGTGCGGCGCCGGTCTGGCGGGCTGTTACGCCGGATGACGTGGCGGATGCCTTCGGTGACCTGGTCGACGATGTCGACCGAGGATCGCTGACGGGCGAGTTCGCGGTGTGGATGGCGGACGTCTTCCACGAGGCCCTGCGAGTTGGCTATTGGGGATGGTTCGACGATGACATGGCGTTTGCCAAGCCGTGGGGTTTCGAGCTCGACGAGATTCACGTTCCTGTCTTCGTCTGGCAGGGGGGCCACGACCGGATGGTGCCCTTCGCCCACGGAGAGTGGCTGGCCGCCCACATCCCTGGCGCGCGGCCCCGCCTCTTTCCCGAGGAGGGACATTTGAGCCTGGCAGTCGACTCGTTCGCGCGGATCGTCGACGAGCTGTTGACCGTGAGCCGATGAGGGTCCGCGCGACCTTCTCCCTCTTGTTTCTCCTGGCACTTGTGGCGGTGAACCTTGCGACGGTGGAGAGAGCCGCCGCGGCGGTGGCCAAGCTGACCGGGGGAACTGTTACCCCCACCACCGGTACGACCGCGACGTCGTTTCTGTTCTCCGTGCACTTCGTCGGGACGGCGACCGATGAGGCGATCACCGTGGGCGTTTCCGTGGCCGGCGGGTCATATGCCCTGGCAAGGGTGAGCGGCACGGCACGGAACGGCACCTGGACTCGGTCGATGACCCTGCCTGCCGGCAGCTGGACCGTGACATACCACTCGACCAGCACGGGCGGGACCAATCCGAGCTTCCTGGTGCCAGGCCAGGTCGTCGTCTCGGCGCCGACGGCACCACCCACCCCGTCGCCGACCGCCGTGCCGACTCCTGCGCCAACATCCACCCCCGGGCCGGGAAACACCGCGAGGCCCACGCCCAGGCCAACGTTGGTGCCCGCCACCTCCACGCCCGGACCCGGGAGCTCCATCTCGCAGAGTATCTTGCCGACCCCCTTCGGAACCACGATCACTGACCCGAGCCGCTCACCCTCGGGCTCGCAGACCGGAGAGTCGCCGAGCCCGTCCTCGCCGCCCGGAGCCGTTGCGCCCGGCCGACGACCCTTCAGCGTGCCGATCGAGGGGGTCGTGGCGATCGGTCTGCTGGGCGCGGTCACGGTGGCGGCGGCGCTCGGTGAACGCCGTCGCCGGCGGGCGGTCGAGGCGTTCCGAGCCGCCGAGGCGTCGCCCGAGGGCGGAGAGCCGCAGCCGCGCAACGGTCTGGACGAAACCATGGAATACGACATCTCTCAGGACGAGACGGTCGCTACGATCGACTACGAGGCTCCGGACGAGCTGAATCGACCCTAGGAAGAGGTGACTGCTCGGGCGTCGGCGCGAAGCTGCCGCCGGTACGCGACGACGCCGAACAGCAGCAGCCCATGCAGGAGGGCGACCTCGATCGTCGCGAACTGTCGCAGGTAGAAGGACGCGAGATCGGCCAGCGATAGGGCGACTAGGAGACCGTACTCCGCGAGGCTGGCACCCAGCCGGTCCCCCCGGGTGAGGGCCATGAGCAGCGCACCCGCCAGCAGCAGCCCGCCGGCGATCCCCTCTACCACCAGATGCAGCATGTCCAGGCTGAAGAGCCGCGTGCTCGTGCTTGGATCGACGCCCCCGATCTGGGTGAGCGCCACCCCGAGGTCGATCACCGCGCGCATCCCGGAGATGAAGAGCGCGACCACCAGAGCGGCGCGAGCGCCGCGACCGCCGATCCACTGGTCGCGCCTGGAGGCCCACCACTCGAAGACGGGCTGGAACCGGTTCACCGCATCCGGGGCGATGTCAAGCTCCTGCGACTCGACGAAGGCGAGCAGGGCGGATGCCAGCCTGCGCTGCTCCTCCAGCGGAGCCTGGACCACCGCAGCTCCCAGCCGATACCTGAGTGCGTCGCGCTCATGGTCCTGGAGATCGTCGTCGACGGCCTCCTCCATCAGCTGGAGCGAAGTGAGGAGGAGGCTGCGCGGGTCTGGCTGGACCCGGCGACGCACGCGCAGGTAGACGATCACCGCCAGCAGGAAGGTGGCGTAGATGAGCGGCGCGGCGGCCGGGTAGAAGTAATCGTTCTGGGTCGTGATGAACTTGCCCACCTCGTCGATGAACAGACCGATCCCGATCCCTCCGACGACGGCAGCCACGCGGTAGACGCGGCGTCCGGCGAGCACGATCGGCAGCAGGGCGGCGACGAAGAGGAAGAACCCGCCGAAGAGGGCGTGCGCGATGTGCAGCTCGCCGCCCCCGATTCGCGGGTAGCCGGTTACCTCCAGGTAGACACGGGTCGCCATCACGGTGGCGGCGAAGGAGACCAGGGTGAGGAAGAGGTAGTGCTCCGCTCCCTCGCGCCGGACCGGGCGGCGGAGCCCGAGTCGCGCGGCCATCTCTCGCACGCCCTTCGTCGCAGATCCGCGCTCGCCCATCGGCCGCATGATAGGGCGCCCTCCGCGGTCGATTGGGCTGCCTTAATGAGCCGATAACATCGGTGCGGTACCAAGGGGATGCGCCGGCCGCGAGCGAGCAGGCGCCTCCGCTAGACTGACCGCTCCACACCTACCCCCCGAGCTTTGGAGAAACCTTCCCGATGCCTGTCGCCACGCCCGCCGCTGTCCCCGAGTGGGATCGCGCCCCTCTCGAGCTGCCGCAGCGAACGCGGATCGAGATCTTCATCGTCGTCCTGCTGGGAATCTTCCTTGCCGCTCTTGACCAGACGATCGTCGGCACCGCGCTGCCGGTCATCGTCACCGACCTGAAGGGCAATGACGTCTACACCTGGGCCTTCACGTCGTACCTGCTGACAGCCACCGTCAGCGGCCCGCTCTACGGCAAGCTCTCCGACCTGTTCGGGCGCCGCCTCATCTTCATGACCGGGACCAGCATCTTCCTGTTCGGCTCGCTGCTGTGCGCCATCTCGGGCGAGATGTGGCAGTTCATCCTCTTCCGGGGCATCCAGGGGCTCGGCGCCGGCGCCCTCTTCCCGGTCTCCCTCGCCATCATCGGCGACATCTTCGCCCCGTCGGAGCGTGGCAAGTACCAGGGCTTCTTCGGCGCGATGTTCGGCATCTCGTCGCTCATCGGCCCGGCCATCGGCGGCATCCTGACCGACAACGTCGGCTGGCACTGGATCTTCCTCGTGAACCTGCCGCTCGGGCTGATCGTCCTCGTGGTCATCTGGCGCACGCTCCCGACCCGGATCGAGCGCGGTGTCGAGCGAAGGATCGACTACCTGGGTGCGGCGGTCTTCATCGCTGCCCTCGTGCCCATCCTGATCGGCCTCACCAACAAGCAGTTCGGCGACTGGTCCGATCCCCAGGTCGGCGGATTGATCGCCCTCGGGCTGGGCCTGGCCGCGGTCTTCATCTGGGTCGAATCGAGAGCCGATGAGCCGATCTTGCCGCTCCACCTCTTCCGCATCCGGGCCTTCACCACGAGCGTGTTCGCGATGTTCTTCGCCGCGATGGGGTTCTTCGCCGCGGTGGTGGGGATGCCGCGCTGGTACCAGGTGGTGCAGGGCAGCTCGGCGACCGAGTCCGGCTACCAGATCCTGCCGCTGCTCGGCGGCCTGATCGTGTCGGCCATCGTCTCGGGACAGATCGTGGCCCGCACCGGACGCTACAAGGCGCTCATCTTCGTGGCCCTGCTCTTCCTGGCGCTCGGCCTCTACCTGCTGACGAACCTGCGCACCGAAACGGACGCTCCGCTGGTCTGGCTCTGGATGGCCATCACTGGTATTGGCATCGGACCTGCGTTCGCCGTCTTCACGCTGGCCGTGCAGAACAACGTGCCGCCGGTTGAGCTGGGCACCGCCACCAGCGGGTTGACCCTCTTCCAGCAGGTCGGCGGGACCGTGGGGCTGGCGGTGACCGGCACCATCTTCGGGTCTGTCCTGCTCGAGGAGGTACCGACCCAGATGGTGGCTGCCGGGGTTCCCGAGCCGGTGGTCGGCGGATTCCTGTCACACGGCAGCTCGACGCTCAACAACCTTGCCGGAGTCGGCGATCTGGGGCAGCGCATCCTGGCTGGCCTGTCGCCGGAGGACAGGGTCCAGATCGAGCCGTTCATCTCGGGGATCGTGGCGGGAATCCATCAAGCGTTCTCGATCGCCACTGCCGCGATGTTCGCGATCGGCATCGGCGCCGCTCTCGTTGCCGCCCTGCTGGTCCTGGTGGGCCTGCCGGGGGGCCGGATGGGCGAGGCGGCCGAGGCCGCCGTGCCGATGGCTCCGGCCGGTGAGCTGGGCGGCGAGGTGGGCGCCTGAGGGACGGCTCGCCGAGGCGGCGGGCTACGCGATCAGAAGTTCGCGCGCCGTCCCTCTGCGGCCTCATCGACGATGACCGTGACGCGGCGCTGGCGCGTCTCGGGGCGCTTGGCCGAGGTGACCCAGAAGATCAGGGCGCGGCGCGGCGACCTGGGGAACGCATCCCACTGTCGGCGAGCCTCCGGGTTCGCATCGAGGGCGGCTGCCAGCTCGGCGGGCTCGATGAGGGCCTCGGCGTCGTCCAGCGCCGACCATGAGCCATCGGCCCTGGCGCGCTCGATCACGCTCATGCCTGCGGCGGTCATCCGTCCCTCCGCGACCAGGCGCTCGACCCGCTCCTTGTTCGAGCGTGACCAGGCGCTTCCCCTGCGGCGAGGGGTGATGAGGAACGCCTGGCGGCCGTCCTCGAGCGTGTTGGTGAGGCCGTCGATCCAGCCGAAGCAGAGCGCCTCCTCGACGATCTTCGCGTAGTCGAGCGGAACCTTACCGCTGACCCGCTTCCATTGGGCCAGCCAGACGCCGTCGGTATCGTGATGATGCCGCGACAACCACCCTCGCCACGCCGGGATGCTCCTGGGATGCACGAGTGGCCGCCCGCGGTACTTCATGTGTCAGGACGGGAGCGTGGTCATGATCGGAACGGTACACGGCCGGGGAAGGTCCGGACCCCGCCCTTGCTACAGGTCGGCGCTGAAGGTGTCGCAGTCGTTCGGATCGCCGCCCTCGAGGCCGGTGCTGAACCACTCCTGTCGTTCCGCCGATGAGCCGTGCGTCCACGTGTCGGGGGTGATGTCGCCCTGCGTCTGCTGCTGAATCCGATCGTCTCCGACCGCGGCAGCGGCGTCGAGCGCCTGCGCAACCTGGTCGGCAGTGATCGGGTTCAGGTAGCCGGTCTCCACGGCATTGCTGGCCCACACGCCCGCGAAGCAGTCAGCCTGGAGCTCGATCCGGACCGACTGGCTCTCGGCGCCGGTCTCGCCCGTCTGCCCCTGCAACGTCCCCAGCAGATCCTGGACGTGATGGCCGTACTCGTGGGCGGTGACATATGCCTCGGCGAATGGCCCGCCCTCGGCTCCGAACTGCGTCTGAAGCGTGTCGAAGAATCCGAGGTCGATGTAGACGGTGTCATCGTTCGGGCAGTAGAACGGCCCGACCGCGCTCGTCGCCTGGCCGCAACCGGTGTTGATCGCGTCGGTGAAGAAGGTCGTGGGTGCGAGGGTGTACCCCTGGACGGCGGTCGACCAATAGGCCTGGACGCTGTTGACGTAGCCGATGATCCGGCAGTCCTCGCGCGCGTTGGCATCGACATCGGTCTGGCACTCCTGGCTCAGGTCGTTCGGCGATTCATTGCCGACCGTCGTTCGGTCCAGGATTCCGGTCAGCGTGGCGGCGTCCTGCGGCGAGCCTCCCAGCAACAGGACAGCCACGAGCACGATGATGCCGCCCAGCCCGCCTCCGGCGGCCAGCATGCCGCCACGGCCGCGCATGTCCCGGACCTGGCCGGGGTCGAGGCGCGTGCCTCGTCGGAAGGTCATGCCCGAACCATATGAAGTCCGCGTTTCAGGGATGCATCTCGATCGGTTGATGCCATTACAGGCGCCCGCTACATGCGGCGGCTACCATGCGCTGCATGCCCGACGACGCCACTGAGCTGCTCTCGTCGCTGAGCCTCTTCGCCGACCTCGGCGGGCCGCAGCTCGAGGCCATCAGCCACACCTTCGAGGAGACGACCTTCGCAGCCGGGCAGCGGATCCTGCGGCAGGGGATCTCCGGCTCGAACTTCTACGTGGTGGTTGACGGCGAGGCGTCGGTGACGATCGACGGGGAGGAGCGGGCCAGCATCGGCCGAGGCGACTTCTTCGGCGAGATGTCCCTCCTCCTTGGGGTCGCCCCGACGGCGGACGTCACGGCGCGCACGCCGCTGCGCTGCCTCGTCCTGGCCGGGCCGGACCTGCACAAGTTCCTGGACAAGCACCCGACCGTCATGTACCGCATGCTGGTGGCCATGGCACGACGGCTGAGTGCGGCCAACCACCACTCCGGGTAACCGCGTGACGCCAGCGGCCGCAAAGCACAAGAGCGGGGAGCGGCCGTTTCCGCCTGGCGAGTACCCGGTTGTCGTAGTCGGCAGCGGGCCGGGGGCCATCCAGTTCAGCCACGAGCTTGACCGACTGGGGATCGGCCATGCCACCCTCAGCTCCGATCCGTCGCCGGGCGGCATGTTCCGGACGCTGCCGATCTACCAGCGGCTGCTGAGCTGGACGAAGCCGTACGCCCTGGGCGACCCGGCCGGGCGCGCCGGCGAGTGGTACGACTGGAACAGCATCATCTCCGACGACCAGGGATTGCGCTCGATCATGCCCGGCCTGATGGACGGCAGCTCCTCGTTCCCGAGCCGGGCCAACATGGAGGAGAACCTGGCGACCTTTGTGGCGCGCGCCAACCTGCAGATCCGCTACAGCTGCCCCTGGCAGTCGACGCGTCGAGCCGATGACGGCCGCTTCGTCCTCGGCACACCCGATGGCGAGTACACCTGCCAGGTCGCCGTCTTCGCCGTCGGGATGGCCGAGCCGTGGCGGCCACCCACCCCTGGGCTCGAGCTGGTACCGCACTATGTCGAGGCCGGGCCGGCGGAGTCGTACGCCGGCAAGCGTGTCTTCATTGCCGGGAAGCAGAACTCCGCCTTCGAGATCGCCACGGCCTTCCTGCCATGGGCGAAGCAGCTGGTGCTCGGATCGCCGCGCCCCGCAACGCTCTCGGTGGTGGAGCACTCGCTGGCGGGGGTGCGCGCGCGCTACGTTCAGCCGTACGAGGACGCGATGCTGCACAACGGCGTCTTCCTGCTCGACGTGAAGATCGAGCGCATCGAGCGTACCGACGCCGGCTTTCGCGTGCGCCTGAGCCGGACCGACAACGGCCGCGAGCTCATCTACGAGGCGGATGCGGCGATCGCGACCACCGGCTTCGCGGTGCCGATGCGCGACCTGCCGGCCCTCGGCGTCGCCACCTTCGCACAGGGCAAGATGCCGGCGCTCACGCCGCTCTGGGAATCGGCCACC